>QNFR01000185.1 GCA_003646405.1 Gammaproteobacteria bacterium | reverse complement strand
GGCCAGTTGTTCATCAAAAGTGCGTTTCGCCTCGACCAGTATCTCCCAGCCCCGATTCTTCTCGGAGTCGCCAATCCAGGTGGAAAATGTACCGTATACCCAGCTACCCGCCACCAGCTTTTCCTCATGGGCCGGTCGCGGCGATTTCTCCGCCAGGAATTGCTCGTAGGTGGTCAACTGCAGGTCGGGGTGTTCGGCCAGGCTGCGGTAGAGTTGATTGAGGAAATAGTAGCCATTTTCCGGGTAGTACTCCCAGGCGTTCTCGCCGTCCAGGATAATACTGATCACGCAGTCGTTGCGGTTCGGGCAGGCATTGGCGATGTTCTCCATATGCTCGACGAGATTGCCCACCGCATCCTCCGCGTGCCAGTCGGAATAGGTAAAACCAATCAGGTCGGACAGGCCGTCGTCGCGAAAGAAGCAATCGATAGGGGCATCGCCAAAGCGATACATTCGATGGCTGCAGGACTCGCCGTGAGCATCGAGACTGTTGTGCAGCACGTTGCCACCACTGGCCACCCAGCGAAAATCGTTGTCGGCGAACAGCTGCAGGGCCTGCTGACTGACACCGCCTTCCGACGGCCACAGGCCGGCCGGCTTGCGCCCAAAGACCCGTTCAAAGGATTCCAGCCCCTTTTGCAGATGCCATTGGGCGCGCGCTTCCCCGCCCGGGTATTCGGTGGCGACCGGCAGGTGTATATCGGGCATGGCCTCCCTGGCTGATGTGATATCCAGTAGCAGGGGTACGATGGGGTGGGCATAGGGGCTCATGCACAGCTCCACCTGGCCGCGCTCGGCAAGTTCCCGGTAGCGCGGCACCAGTGACTGCATCTGCTCCAGGATTATATGCAGTAGTTCCCGGCGCTCGTGCAGAGTGAAATTGTTCGCCTTGTCCTGCAATCGCTGAATACGGCTGTCACTGCGTCGTACCGACTCCGCCATCCAGCTCAGGTGATACCAGACCAACAGGTCGGCCAGGAACTGGTTGGAGGCGTAAATCAGGTTATGGGGGTGGGTCTGGTACCACTCGGCCATGGTTGCCAGCTGTTGGTAGGGTTCGAAGCGCTCGATCATGCGTTCTTTATTGGCGCGCAGGCAGTCCTGCATCAGCCGCAGTCGCGCGTTCTCATTTCCGGGCAGGGCGGGCTCCGCCAGTCCGGCCAGCACCGGATCTTTAATGGCGCCGTGTCCTTCCAGGTAGGCGGAGATCTGTTCTACGTAGTCCTCTATTTGTTCCAGCAGTATCGGAGCGAAATTCACTACCGCCCGGGCCTGTGGTACCGCTTCCAGGTGCGCGGCCATGTCCACGTAATCCTTGATCGCGTGCAGGTAGGTCCAGGGCAGGTGTACTGTACCCGTGCGCAGGTCCCGGTATTCAGGTTGGTGCATGTGCCACATCAGCACCACACTCATCGGTTGCTTATCGGGCATAGTGCAGTCTCTGTCCCAGCATTTCCGGCGTGACCAGCACCACGCCGCCCTCGGAGACATGGAAGCGCTCTGCATCTTCCCCGGGATCGATACCGATGCTGGTATCGGGCGGAATAATACAGCCCTTGTCTATAACGGCTTTTTTGATCACGCAGCCCCGGCCGATATCGACCTCCGGGAAAACAACCGCGTCTTCTATCTTGCAATAAGAATGTACGTTCACATTGTGAAATAGCAGGGAGCGGCGCACATTGGAACCCGATACAATACAGCCACCGGCCAGCATGGAGTCGACGGCCATGCCCCGGCGACCGTCATCGTCGAACACGAATTTGGCCGGTGGCACCTGATCCTGGTAGGTCCAGATGGGCCACTCACGGTCGTAGAGGTTGAGCTCGGGGCTGATTCCGACCAATTCCAGGTTGGTTTCCCAGAAAGCGTCCACTGTACCCACATCGCGCCAGTAGGCGCGGTGTCCGTCCGGCCCTTCGCGAAACGGAAAGGCCGAGACCCGGCGCCGGTTGATGACACCGGGGATGATATCGCCGCCAAAATCCCGGCTGGAGCCGGGAGTGTCGGCATCGCGCAACAATTCCTCTATCAGGACCTCGGTGCGGAATATATAAATACCCATGGAGGCCAATGCCAGGTCCTCGCTGCCGGGCATGAGGGTGGGGTTTTCCGGTTTTTCCGCAAACTCGGTGATGCGGTTGTCGCTGTCCACCGCCATTACCCCAAAGGCCCGGGCCTGCGCCAGGGGTACTTCCATGCAGCCCACGGTAATGTCTGCCTGGTCTTCCACATGGGCGGCCAGCATGGTGCCGTAATCCATTTTATAGATGTGGTCGCCCGCCAGAATCAGCACGAATTCCGGATTGTGGGACCGGATGATGTCTATGTTCTGGTAGATCGCATCCGCCGTTCCCGCATACCATGAGGCTTCCAGCCGCTGCTGCGCGGGCAGCAGTTCCACGAACTCCCCCAATTCACCGCGCATGAAGCCCCATCCCCGCTGTATGTGCTTGATCAGGCTGTGTGCCTTGTACTGGGTGAGTATGCCCACCTTGCGGATGCCGGAATTGACACAATTGGACAGGGGAAAGTCGATAATCCGGAACTTGCCGCCAAAGGGAACCGCCGGCTTGGCCCGCCACAAGGTCAGTTGTTGCAGCCTGGAGCCACGGCCCCCGGCCAGTATCAGGGCGAGGGTGTCGCGGGTAAGGCGGCTGACGTATCTTGCTGAATCTTGATTGCTCACTGTAAATTCATTGATCTGTAAACTGGCCTGGCCGGGTTTATTTGATTAACATCCATTGTAGTCTACCATTCCCTATGCACGGTGGGGGCATTGGTTATATTGTGGACAATAAGTGCGGAAATTTCCTGTTATTGTAGTTGATGTAAATCAGTAGATACTAAATGAAAGCGGTTTCACCCAGGCAATCCCTAAATGAAGGCATCCGCAAGGTTCTCGCGGGACGTCATCACGATCCCTTCGACGTGCTCGGTTGTCACCGGCAGGGCGAGCAGTGGCATGTTCGGGCACTATTGCCAGGCACTGCGGAGGCCGAGGTGGTCATCGATGGCAAACGCAGACCCATGGTGCGGCAGCCGGATACGGATTTTTTTACGTTTAAAACAGCACAGAAAGCGCCACCAGACTACCAGTTGCGCTGGCGCCCGGGGCAGGGTGAGTGGCGGCAGGGGGAAGATCCCTACCGTTTTGGCCCCGCCATAGGGGATCTGGACCTGCACCTGTTCGCAGAGGGCAGGCACGAACACATCTACCGTATTCTTGGTGCCCACTGCTGCGAGCACGAGGGGGTCAGCGGCGTGCGCTTCGCCACCTGGGCGCCCAATGCCTTGCGGGTCAGTGTGGTCGGCGATTTCAACCAGTGGCACGGCCTGAGCCACCCGATGCGTACCCGGGGCCTCAGTGGCGTGTGGGAACTTTTTATCCCGGGGCTGGACGCGGGCGAAAAATACAAGTTCGAACTGTGTGGTGCAGGTGGCGAGCTCTGCCTGAAGACGGACCCCTACGGCAACTGCTTTGAAATGCGACCCGCGACTGCGGCCATCGTCTGCCCGCCGTCGGAATTTTTGTGGGCGGACCAGCAGTGGCTGGAACAGCGGGCACATTGGGACTGGCAGCACGCCCCGGTTTCGATTTACGAGTTTCACCCCGGCTCCTGGCGGCGCGACGGGGAGGGCAATTTCCTGAATTTTCGGGACATGGCCCGGCAGCTGGCGGACTATGTGTCGCAATTGGGTTTTACCCATGTCGAATTACTGCCCATCACGGAACACCCGCTGGACGACTCCTGGGGCTACCAGACCACCGGCTATTTTGCCCCTTCCCGGCGTTTTGGCAGTCCCGATGACTTTCGCTACTTTGTGGATCTGATGCATCAACGCGACATCGGGGTCATACTGGACTGGGTGCCCGCCCACTTCCCCCGCGACGCCCACGCCCTGGCGCGTTT
>QNFR01000184.1 GCA_003646405.1 Gammaproteobacteria bacterium | reverse complement strand
GTTACAGATACGCCTGCGAGTGGACCGGCTCGACCAACTGCCGGATGGCTCACAGGTCATCATCGACTACAAATCCGGTACCAGCAAAGTGCAGGACTGGCTGGGCGAGCGGCCGGCCAGACCGCAACTGCTGTTGTATGGTATTGCCGCCCCGGGACGCGCCGCGGCACTGGCCTTTGCCCAGTTGCGTCCACGGGACAGTCGTTTCGTGGGCCTGGGTGAGGTGGCGGCTGCCCCCGGCATCGCAACGGACATTGCCAAAGTTGTAAAAGAACGCATGGAGGCGGATGACTGGCAATCCTTGAACGAACGCTGGCGCGAGAATCTGGAGCGCCTGGCGCAGGCCTTTGTGGCGGGTGATGCGGCGGTGGATCCACTGGCACCCGCCAGTTGCACCTGGTGCGGGCTGCAACCCCTTTGCCGTATCAATATCGCTGAGGACAGGTTGGCGGTGGAGGCGGCGCAGCCCGTTGAACAAAGCGCAGGAGGCGGGGTATGAGCATCGTCGATGCGGCCCAGCGGGCCACCGCCATTGACCCGACCGCCAGTTTCTGTGTCAGCGCCCCGGCCGGTTCCGGTAAAACGGAATTACTGATCCAGCGTTACCTGTGTCTGCTGTCGCGCGTGGCGCGCCCGGAGCAGGTACTGGCTATCACCTTCACCCGCAAGGCGGCCGCCGAAATGCGTGGGCGGGTGGTTGAGGCGCTGCAGGGGGCGGGCACAGGTGATCCCTGCGACACGGCGCATCAGCAGGTCACGCGCAATCTCGCCGAGCAGGCACTGGCCGCCGACGCCCGGGGAGGCTGGCACCTGGTGCGCGATATCTCACGCCTCAATATCAAGACCATCGACAGCTTCTGCGGTGGCCTGACCCGGCAGATGCCCGTGCTCAGTGAGTTCGGTGGCCAGGCCAATTTGCTGGACGATGCCACAGAACTTTATGCTGAGGCGGTGGTGGCACTGTTCGGGGAGGTCGACAGCGACCACCCGGTAGCGGCGGACCTGGTCGCACTGATGCTGCATTTCGACAATAACTGGGAGCGCCTGCAGGAGCTGCTGGTGTCGATGTTGGCGCGCCGCGACCAGTGGCGTCGTTACGTGGGCGTACACCATGCGCCGGAGGAATCCGAAGCCTACCTGTTAACCACGGTTGAAGCGCTGGTACGCGGAGAACTGGCGGGACTGTCGCGCACACTGCTGCCTTATGCCTTCGAGTTATTGCAGCTGCAGCAGTTCGCCGCCGGGAACCTGGGCAACACGCCTCCTCAGCAGTTTCCCGGTAGTGAACCGGGCGATGTGCCCAGGTGGCGTGCGCTGCGTGACTTGTTGTTGACCAAAGACGGGGGCTGGCGCAAGAGTATTTCCAAAACCATTGGTTTTCCTACAGGCAAGGGAGAACCACAGGAGCGCAAGGACCAGCTGAAAAGTGTGCTGGGTGATTTGCAGCAGATGGATGGCTTGCAGCCCATGCTCGCGGGCATCAGCTACCTCCCGGTAATTGAGCCCGGCAGTGCGTCCTGGCAGTTGCTGGTGCACCTGTCACGTCTGTTGCCGCTGCTGGCGGCACAATTGCTGCTGGTTTTCCAGAAGCACGGTGCGGTGGATCACAGCCAGGTTGCATTGTCCGCCCTGCAGGCGCTGGGTGAAGATGATGCGCCGACCGAACTGGCCCTGCGCCTGGACTACCAGATCGAGCATATTCTGGTGGATGAGTTTCAGGATACGGCCATCAATCAGTACGACCTGATACACAAGCTGACCCGCGGTTGGGGACTGTACAACGCCGAAAACCCGCAGGCGCCGCGCACGGTGATGATCGTGGGTGACGGTATGCAATCCATTTACGGTTTTCGTGGCGCCAATGTGGGGTTGTTCCTGAAGGCGCGCCTGGAGGGCTTCAACGGGGTCAGCCTGCAGCATCTGGAATTGTTAAGCAATTTCCGCTCAGACGAGGGGCTGGTGGACTGGGTCAATGAGACGTTTACCTGGGCGTTCCCCGCGCAAAACGATATCAACCGCGGCCAGGTCAGTTACACGCCGGCCACTGCCGTGCGCCCGGTGATTATCGAGCCCGCTGTGGTGATGCACGCTTTTCATGGGCAGGACAGGCTGGAGGCGCAGGCGCAGGAAGTGGCTTTTATCTGCGCGCACATAGCGGCGGCATGCGCCGAACACAGCTGTGGGAGCATCGCCGTATTGGGTCGCAGTCGCAGTCACCTGCAGCCCATTATTGCCGGCCTGAAACAATTGAAAATTTCCTATAACGCCCAGGATCTGGACAGCCTGGCCCATTCTTCCCTGGTGGCCGACCTGCTGACCCTGTGCCGGGCACTGGCCAACGGTGCCGATCGCCTGGCGTGGATGGCCTTGCTGCGTGCCCCCTGGTGCGGGCTGCAATTGGCGGATCTGCTGCTGGTTGCCAGTTATGGCGAGGCACCGCGCTATACACCGGTGTGGTCTGCCCTGTGTAGCCCACAGTTACACGACAGGCTCAGTACCGACGGCAGGCAGCGCTTGCAACATCTATTGCCCCCGCTGCGGCTTGCGCAGAAGCAGCGCGATCGACGCGGTTTGCGAGTATGGATCGAGCAGGCCTGGGTAGGGCTGGGTGGTCCGGCCTGTGCGCGCGATAGTGGTGGCTTACAGGACGCCGAAAGCTTTTTCCAACTGCTGGAGCAGGCTGACATGGACGGCATCGGGCTGGACGCCCAGTGGCTGGAGCAACGCCTGCAGAAGCGTTATATGAGTGGCGGCGACCCGGCCAGTGTGGTGCAGCTTATGACACTGCACAAGGCCAAGGGACTTGAGTTCGATCGCGTGATCATACCGCAATTAGCCAAACTTCCGCGCAGCGACGGCCGTCAGTTACTGTTGTGGGATGAGCACAGCGGCCCGGAGGGCGAGCGCAATTTCTTACTGGCGGCGGACGATCACAGCGAAGCGGGCGCGCCCACCTTATACAACTATCTGGCGCAGCAACGCCAGCAGAAAACACTGCTCGAAGGCACCCGGCTGTTGTATGTAGGGGCGACACGGGCCATTAGCCAGCTATTGCTCACCGCCAGCCTTACCTGGGATGAAAAGAAACAGGCCTTCCGTACGCCGTCCAGTCGCTGTTTGCTGAGCCCCATATGGCCGACCTTTGAACAGCAGATGATAGTCCATGAACCCGAGTTGGTGCGAGTCGTCGCCGACACCATGCAAGGTGATCAGCCGCTGACTCGGCCGGATGTTCAATCGCTGACGCGATTGGTGCGGGACGCGCCTCAGGGCCTGCCATGGTTTGATACCCCGGACAAAGCAGGGCCGGCACAAGATCACAATATCCCAGTCCGCGCCGGTAACCATGCACAGCGCAGTATTGGAACCGTAGTGCACCTGGTGCTGGAAGAACTGTCCCGGCGCGATACGCTGCCCAATTCTGTCACTGATACAGATCGTCAACGCTGGCGTATGGCACTGCAGCGCGAGGGGTTGTGGGGCGCATCGTTGAATGAAGCTTTGAAGGCAGTGGCAAGCTCGGTCATGGAATCGCTGCGTGATGGCGGGGTGGGGCGTTGGCTGTTGTCTTCAGAACACGAGCAGGCCCGCAGCGAATGGGCTCTGACCCGGGTCGATGAAGAAGGGCGAATCCAGGACCTGGTCATCGACCGCAGCTTCCTGGATGCTGACAGTGGCGTACGTTGGCTGGTGGATTACAAGAATAGCCAGCCGCGGCAGGGGGAAGCCCTGCAGGAATTCCTGGAAAGCGAGACGGCGATCTATCGCGATCAACTATTGCGCTATCGCAGTGCCCTGCGTGAACTGTATACAGAACCCTTGTGCTGCGCGCTGTACTTCACCGCACTGGGCCACTTGCATCACCTCGATGAAGTTTCCGGGAAAATTTCCAGCGATATTGCGAAGCTGGATTTTGAGGGTTTCGCGCTGAATCCGTCCATGCAAAAGTGACCGACATGGTGATGACATCCTTCGG
>QNFR01000183.1 GCA_003646405.1 Gammaproteobacteria bacterium | reverse complement strand
TAACTGTTACCAGCAATATCGCAAACACAATGAGCATTTCACCCGTCATCAATAATCCCTGCTACGCTCTGGACAGGCGAATAGTGCTTAATCCGCTGTGGGCCCCGCCGTCGCGACCGGTGGTTGATAGGGAATACGAAAAAAGGTCACATACAGCACAGGCACGATAATCAGGGTGAGTAGGGTGGCAAAGGCCAGCCCCCCCATGATCGTTACCGCCATGCTCTGAAAGAACAGATCGGGCAGCAGTGGAATCATACCCAGGATGGTCGTTGCTGCCGCCATGGACACAGGCCTGGCCCGACTTACCGCAGCATCGAACACCGCGTTATAGGGGCCTGCTCCCTCGTCCAGTTCGACGGCTATCTGATCCATCAGCACGATACCATTCTTGATCAACATGCCGGACAGACTCAGCATACCCAGCAGCGCCATGAAAGAGAAGGGCTTGCCCGTCAGTATCAGGGCCGCGCTTACGCCAATCACCGCCAGGGGGACAGTGCACCAAACCACCAGGCTCTTCTTGATCGAGTTGAACAGCACAACAGTAATCAGAAACATGGCCAGGAACCCCAGGGGCAGCGTCTCGAATATCGGCTCCTGGGCATCAGCGGATTTTTCGTACTCGCCACCCCACTCCATCTCGTAGCCATCGGGCAGTTCCAGTGCCTCTACCTCTGCCTGGAGCGACGCTTGCAGGTCGGCCACGGTAATATCATACAGGGGGTTGGCCTCCATCATAACGGTAATCGTGCGCTTGCGATCCCGCCGCATGATCAGGGGATCCTCCCAGGCTACAGTGAATTCGGTGACCAGTTCATCCAACGGGATATAGCTCGCGCTGGTCGGACTCCAGACCTTGATTTCCTGTAAGGTGCCCACATTATCGCGTTGAAATTTTGGCGGGCGTAGAATAATCGGCAACATTTGGGTGCCGTCGCGATACAGGCCGATGGGCTTTCCGGAGAAGCTGAAAAGCAGAGCGCTATCGATATCCGTCTTGGATATTCCCGCGCGGCGCGCCTGAGCTTCCGAGAATTGCGGCCGCAGCACCTTGGTTCGTGAACGCCAGTCATCCCGCACGGCAGTCCCCCCGGCCTGACGCAGGTATATCGCCTTGACCTCGGCGGCTATTTGTCGCAGCACATCCGGGTCCGGACCACTGATACGCGCCTCAATCTTGCCATCGGGCTGGGGACCAACCATCAAGCGCTTGAAGTTGATCAGGGCGTCCGGGTGCTGCTCCTGCAGGTACTCAAAAGCCTGCCGCGTGACTTCCGGTATGTCTTCGAGCGAGCTGGTAGACACCAGGAACTGTGAAAAGCTGCCGTAGAGTTTTTCTGGTTTGTAGGGCAGCATGAAACGCATCGCACCCCGCCCCACTGTCGTCATCACACTGTCCACTTGTGGAATATCACGCAGGGCCTGCTCCACCGTGCGCGCACGTTCTTCTGTGTGGCGTATATCCGTCCCCTGGGGCAACCAGAAATCTATAGTGAACATAGGGGTATTCATCGGTGGGAAAAACTCGTTTTTCACCAGACTGAAGCTCTTGATCGCAATAAACAATAGTGCAATGAGCAAGGCAATGGTGGCCCAGCGAAAGCGCATAGCCCTATCGAGCAGCCACCTGAAACCGGTAAACATGGCTCCCTGATACGGCTCTCGCTCCTCTCCAGCTGGCATTTTGAGCATTAATCCAGCGAGAAAGGGCGTAATGGTGATGGCAGTAAACCAGCTCAGGAACAAAGAGAACAGAAGCACCCAGAACAGCGAACCGGCAATCTCTCCCGTGGCGTCCTCCGACAAACCGATAGGGGCGAAGGCGATGATGGCGATGAGAGTTGCCCCCAGCAGTGGCCAGCGGGTTTGGCGGACGATGTCATCGGCGGCCTGCATCTTGCTCCTGCCACGCTGCATGCCAATCAAGATACCCTCGACTACTACGATGGCGTTGTCGACCAGCATGCCCAGGGCGACGACCAGTGCACCCAGGGAGATGCGCTGCAAATCGAGACCTTTCATACTGATAAAAATAAAGGAACCCATGATGGTAACCAGCAGGACTATACCCACGAGGACGCCTGTGCGCAGCCCCATAAAAATCATCAGCACACCTACAACGATGGCCACGGCCTGCGCAAGACTTAACAGGAAGCTGTCCAGTGCCTCTACAACCTGGGCCGGCTGGTTATAGAACACAGCTGCTTCCAGACCCCAGGGACGCTGATACTCGAGTTCCTGCAAGCGTGCCTGGATGGCCTCTCCCACCTCAATAACATTGGACCCGGAGGCGAAGGATATACCCACAACTATCGCCGTTCTGCCATTTTGCAGGTAAACATTGCTGGGAATTTCCTGATAGCCCCGCCAAATCTTCGCTACATCACCAAGACGTACTAACTGGCGCTCCCCAGGCAGTGATATGATCAGATCGCTCAGCTCCGCGACATCCTCGAACTCGCCGGTGGGGTGGAAGCGAATGTATTCGCTGCTTTGCTTCAGCCCACCGGAGTTGGATACAGCGTTCTGGGTTTTAAGCAGCTTATAGAGGCGCTCAACAGGAATGCCCAGCGAGCTCGTCTTGTTGGTGGAGATTTCCACAAAAACTCGCTCGGCTTGTTGGCCGGCAATATCAACTTTGCCCACCCCCTCCACCAGGATCATCTCCCGCTGCAAAAGATCCACGTAATCCATCAGGTCGGAGTAGGCGAAGCCATCACCAAATACGGTTATCATCAGGCCGAACACGTCACCGTAGTCATCGTTGACCCATGGGGCCTGTACGCCGGGTGGCAACTGCCCCTGAACATCTCTCACCTTGCGGCGCAACTCATCCCAGATCTGCGGCAAGGCCTCGGCGCCGTACTGGTTCTTCATCTTTACCGTGATCTGGGAAAGCCCCGTGGACGATATGGAACTGATGTAATCCACATACGGGAGTTGCTGCACAGCATTCTCTATGGGGAAAGTGACTTCCTGCTCTACCTGGGTGGGTGACGCCCCGGGGTAGCGGGTGATAATCATCGCCTCCTTGATGATAAACTCAGGATCCTCCAATCGGGGAAGGCTCTCGAAAGCGCGCCAACCGCCCAGCAGGAGAAGCACGGTGAGCAGCGAGGCGATCAGCCTGTTTTGCATGAAATACGAGGTGATGCTCATCTACAGACCCAACTCACGGATCATGTGGCGCACTTGTGTGCCCTCCGTCAGCATATGTACGCCCGCTGCGACAATGCTGTCACCTGGTTTCAGCCCGTCACTTATGACCATACCAAACTCTGACATCGCGCCGATAGCGACACGCCGCCTGCTAATCGTCATGGCGGCCGGGTCAAGCAGCCACACGTAGCCAAAACCCTCCTCCACCGCAATGTCCTCCGGGTTGAATACCGCCTCCAGGGGAACGTAAATGCGGGGGCTGATCCCCGACAGCAGCGCCAGGTCCATGTGTACTCTGGCATTGAGCCCGGCGAGGACCTCCACACCTTCAGGTAGCGACATGGAAACCACTGTGCGGTAGGTCAGAGTCGCCGGGTCGGGCCGGGTTTCAGCCTCGCTGACCATGGCGGGGTAGCGCCGTCCGGGGGCGATTTCGAATTCCACCTCATAGACATGTTGGCCCTGGCCTGCAGCCCGATATGCTGCCTTGACCTCGTCAGAAATCTGCGCCATAACAGAAGATGGTACCTGAATTTCTACGTCAACCTTGTCTGCGTCTTCCAGGATGGCAATCGGCTGATCCGCCCTCACCGATTCGAAATTGTTCACCAGTACTTTGGAGATGCGCCCCCCAAAGGGTGCCCGCAGTTCCGTATAGCCGAGGTTGGTTCTGGCCTGACTGAGTTCCGCCTCTTTGGACAGGTAGCGGGCCTTCAGGCGGTCGAATTCCGTTTCGGATACATAGCCATCCTTGACCAACTCGGAGGCGCGCTTGAATTGCGTCATGGCCAACTGGAAGCTCGCTTCCGCGTTTTTCAATGCATTTT
>QNFR01000182.1 GCA_003646405.1 Gammaproteobacteria bacterium | reverse complement strand
GGGCGTGGCGATCCTCGTAGGACATGGGAATAGGGCCGGAGGCCCTGAACGTCGCGGCGCCCATCTCCGCCACCGTATATTCAAAACCTTCCGGCAGGTTGATACGGGCGCGGTGCTTTTCACTCGTCACCGGGTTGCGAATGGGCTGGCCATGGCTCTCAATCAATCCATCGACCAGGACATGCCCAACTCTGGCCTCCACATCGATAGCCAGATCGATGTCCTTGAATACCGGGTCGAACACCTCATCGAATGTGGCGGCGAAAACATTCCAGATGGTGGCGCCCTCTTCGGTCTCACCGCCACTGAGTATGGTCAGAAGCGCTGCCCGTTGGGCTTCATCTGCCCGCTCATCAATAATAATGAAGCATTGTCCCGCCCCTTCATGGACCGCGCCCGGCCACCGGAAAACCGCGACGACCCGCAGACCACCCAGCTTTACGCAGCAGGACGTAGCCGACGCCTCATTAAGTAAGCACCAGGCTTTTGAGTTTTTCAGATAACTATACTCTGGCCCCTCACCGGGATTTCCACTTTCAGCTGAGTGTCCTGCCACAGGCGATTAGCCAGAGCGTCCTGGGCCCGGGGTTCGCCGTGTACCAGCAGGGTTCTTGGCGGTGGGTCGAAAGCGCTTATCCATTGGACCAGCTCACTCTGGCCCGCATGAGCAGAGAGTCCACCCAGGGTCTCAATCGTGGCTTTTACCACGTACTCCTCACCGAACAACTTGATAGTGTGAGCTCCGTCTACCAGCTTGCGCCCCAGCGTACCGCGCGCCTGGAAGCCCGTGAAAATGATCGTATTGCGATCGTCCCATATGCGCTGTTTGAAGTGGTGGCGTATACGGCCTCCCGTACACATACCGCTGCCGGCGATAATAATGGCGCCGCCCTTGATGCGATTGATGGCCATGGATTGTTCGGTATCCCTGGTCAAATTCAGGGTAGGCAGGAATTTCTCTAGAGACGCTTTGTGGACATCACTAAGTCGCCGCACATCATCACTATCGAGGGTACCCAACCAGCGGTCGTAAACACGGGTGACGGCAATGGCCATGGGGCTGTCCAGAAAAACCTCCCAATTGTCCAACTCGCCCTGATGGTGCAGGCAGCCCAGATGGAACAGGATATCCTGAGTACGGCCCACCGCGAAGGAGGGGATCATCACGCTGCCGCCACGGTGCCAGGTTTCGCGCAGTATGTCGCGCAGCTGCGCCATCGAGTCCTGCTCTCCTCTATGCTCCCGATCACCGTAGGTACTTTCCACCAGCAGCACATCGGCCTTGCGTATGCAACTCGGCTCATTCATGAGCGCCGAATCCTGTTTTCCCAGGTCACCGGAAAATACCAGGGTCTTTTCCTGCCCTTGCTCACGGAGCGTCACCTCAACGATGGAGGAGCCAAGAATATGTCCCGCGTCGTGAAAACACACGTCAACACTCTCCCCCAGCGTCACCACTTCACCGTAACGGTGTCCTTCACACAGCTTGAGCACACCCTGCACATCATCGAGGTCAAATATAGGCTCAAGAATGGGTCGCCCCCGGCGGGAATTGCGTACATTTGTACGTTCCAGGTCACGCAAATACAGACCCACAGAATCATTGAGCATGATGTCCAGTAAGTCCGCCGTGGCGCGGGTGCAAATCACCGGTCCGGCAAAGCCTTCGTGGTACAGCTTGGGTAATAACCCCGAGTGATCCAGGTGCGCATGTGACAGAATGACGGCATCGATATCCACCGGATCAAACTTGAACTCTTCATCCTGAATGCGTTTCACCGCATCACCGCCCTGGTGCATGCCACAATCCAGTAATACACGGCCGCCAGCCCGGGTTTCCAGCAAGTGACACGAACCGGTGACTTCCTGGGCGGCACCGTGGAAAGTTATTGTTGCCATAAAACTCAGTACCTCAAATGTTCGACCGTTTTTCCCATGGTCTGTAAGTCATAAACCCTGGCACATCAACCGACTCCGGTAGTCTACAGCGGTTCCGCTCCAGTGGAGGTCTGTCTCGTTTTTCCAACCAACCAGTAAGCAATCCCCAGGGCCAGAACGACAGCGGCAATAGCAAAGACATAAATAGACGTGGTATTTTGCAGATCGAGGACAATAACCTTCCGGGCAATCGCCATCAGCGCTGTGCCAATCACCAGCTTGATCGGCAATGTGTTGGAACCCAGATACAACCTGATATTGATAAAAATCTCGATGGCGATCAACACCACCATAAAGGCGCCGAATATCTTGAAAATATCACCGACATTCAACAATAGAACGGGTGGCGCATTCAGCTGAGTATAGAGCACATAGCACACGTCCGCCACGCCCAGAATAATCACCAACACCATCAATACGGCCAAAAATTTGACACAGATTCTTATGACAAAATGCAGCGACCTGATGAGTGGATCATGGTGTTCAGTGGAAAGTTCCTCGTGGATATTCCGACCGCTTTGCTCGCCCTGACTCATCGCCTGACCTCGAATCTGGTAGTAATGAATAGTATTGTCGCCCCGGCATAGAAAATACCGGGGTTTGACGGCGCTAGCAACATATTAACCGTCGCTCTGAAGAATCAAAACCCAAAGGGTCAGAGGACCTGCCCCGCTTCATCGGGTACCCAAACGGCGCCAGGTTAAGGTGAAAGTGGAGACGTCCCGTTGTTCCCGGAAGTTTTTACCTTGCTCAGTTGGAACCCCACGCCTTTGCAAGGCGGAAAACTCCCGGAAGCGACTACCCGCGCAGCATTCAATCGTCTACCAGATGCTGGTAGTGCTCGGCGCTAAAGCCACGATATTGCATAAAGCGTATGCGTCGGGCTTTTTCTTTTAGATCTACCGGGGCGGGATCACCGAACTTTTTGTGGAATGCTTCAGTGGCCAGCGCAAACCAGTCCAGCTCTACATTATCAAAAGCACTGGCTATCTCACTATCAGATAACCCCCTCTCTCGCATTTCCTGTCGCACTCGCAATGGCCCATAACCCCGGCCGGAGCGCTGCCAGGCGTAGCTTTGGGCATAGCGTTCATCACTTTGCAGATTTTCATTGGTGAGGCGCTGTAACTCGGTCGCCAGCAACTGGTCGTCGGAAAAACGGCGGCGCAGTTTGCGCAGCAATTCCCAGCGGGAGTGTTCACGGCGCGCCAGCAAGTTCATTGCCGCCAGACGAATATCAGCAGGATCGACCGGCACAGCCGTCTCACCGTTATCCCGGTTGTGGCAGTCCAGATCAGTCACAGATAAAAAAGGCGCCGGGGGCGTGGGTGGGATAAGTGGCGTCCCGGCACCTGAGGGGAAAGTTCATGGAGGTTTACTCCACCTTACTCGGCCACGACCTCAGCGCTCTCGGTTTCCTTTTCATCAGCCGGCTTAGCCGTGCTGAGCATCTGCTCGCGAATCCGGGTTTCAATTTCATTGGCAACCGCTGGGTTATCCTCCAGGAACTTGGATGCATTGGCCTTGCCCTGGCCGATCTTATCGCCCTTGTAGGAATACCAGGCACCGGCCTTGTCTACCAGGTTCAGCTTCACACCCCAGTCGATGACCTCGCCCATGTGATAGATGCCCTTGCCGTACATGATCTGGAATTCGGCCTGCTTGAAGGGTGGCGATACCTTGTTTTTCACCACCTTCACGCGGGTCTCATTACCTATCACCTCATCGCCGTCCTTGACCGCGCCGATACGGCGGATATCCAAACGTACCGAGGAGTAGAACTTGAGGGCATTACCCCCGGTGGTGGTTTCCGGGGAGCCGAACATGACACCGATTTTCATGCGTATCTGGTTAGTGAATCTCACCAGGCAATTGCTGTGCTTAATGGCACTGGTAAGCTTGCGCATAGCCTGGCTCATAAGGCGAGCCTGAAGTCCCACATGCGATGCGCCCATTTCACCTTCGATTTCAGCCTTGGGCGTCAATGCCGCCACCGAATCAATAACCAGTATGTCTATGGCACCGGAGCGCACCAGCATTTCGACCACTTCCAGGGCCTGCTCCC
>QNFR01000181.1 GCA_003646405.1 Gammaproteobacteria bacterium | reverse complement strand
CCCCCCGTTGAAGAAGTCGCCGTTCGCGTCGTTGTTACCCCCGCCGTGCAGGAAGATGTGACAATTTACGGTGATTATGTCGGTCGCACAGAAGCATCCAAACGGGTGGAGGTAAACGCCCGGGTAAACGGGTTTTTGGAAGAAATAGCCTTTGTCGACGGCGCCCTGGTGGGAGAGCGGTCAGTGCTGTATCGAATTGACGCGGGCCCCTACCAGGCCGTGGTAGATCGAGCGAAGGCGACCCTGTCCAGCCGCCAGGCCGCGCTGGACAAGTACCGCCGTGATGTCGCCAGGATAAAACCACTGTTTGAGGAGGACGCTGCCAGCCAGCTCGATTATGACGATGCCGTGGCCGATGAACAGCAGGGAGAGGCCGCCCTGGCGGAAGCCATGGCCGACCTGAAAAAGGCCCAACTCGAACTCGACTATACCGAGCTTAAATCACCCATAAGCGGCCTGATTGGAGAGTCCCGGGTGGATGTCGGCGCCCTGATCAAAGCCAACGATGCGGTTCCACTTACCACGGTCAGCCAGATTGACCCGATAAATGTCTATTTCGCCATGTCAACGCTGGACTACCTGAACGCCCGGCGGCGGGTACGCTCCCGGTATGAGGATCAGAAAATCGCCCGTGAGGGAAAAGTTATTGAAGGCAGGGTGAGTATTACCCTGCCGGACGACAGCCTGTACAGGTTCAAGGGTGTTGTGGGCTTCACCGCCCCCCATGTGAACCCGGAAACCGGGACCTTCGCGATTCGTGCGATGCTGCCCAATCCCGATCACGAACTGCTTCCCGGCCAATATACCCGGGTGAAAATGCCACTGGAAATCCGCCGGGGTGCGCTGCTTATTCCGGAAGAATGTATTTTGGTCGAACAGGGCGGCGTCTACGTGTACGTGGTCCTGGCCAACAACCGGGTAGAGCGGCGCTTGATTTTTGTCGGCTCCATAATCGATGGAAAAATGATCGTGGAGAAAGGGCTTGATCCCGATGAGAAATTAATCATTCACGGTATCAACAAGGTCTATCACGGCTCCCTGGTCGACCCGATAAGTGAGGCCGAATATGAGGCTGAACTGGAAGCGGAGATACAGGCACAGATACAGGGCCAATCCAGAGAGGATAGCAGCGAGTGATCTCGCGTTTTTGTATCGACAGACCGATTTTTGCCTCGGTAATCTCTATTGTTATCGTCATTGTTGGCATCATCGCGGGACTCTCGCTGCCCATTGACCAGTACCCCAACATAACACCCCCCGCAGTAACCATATCGGCGACCTTCCCCGGCGCAACCGCGAACAGTGTGGCCGACTCTGTCGCCGCACCACTGGAAAAGCAGCTGAACGGCATTCCCAATATGCTTTATATGGAGTCCAACAGCAAAAACAACGGCGATGCAAAAGTCACAGTGACCTTTAAAGTGGGGACCAACCCCGACCTGGCAGCGGTGGATGTGCAAAACCAGGTCAAGCTGGCGGAGCAGGATCTGCCGGTAGATGTGCTGAGCGAGGGCGTCATCGTTGAAAAAATGGCCAACGTCGAGCTGATGAAAATCGCCATTCGCTCGGACGACCCCAAGTTCGACGAGGTCTACCTCAGCAATTACATGAGCATAAATATCAATGATGAGATGAAGCGTATTCCCGGGGTGGGCCGCACCAGGAACAATGGCGGGCGGCGTTACTCCATGCGTATCTGGCTAAAGCCCGACCGCATGGCGGCCTATAGAATGACCACCGACGATGTGATAGCCGCGGTACGGGAACAAAATGCGGCGGCGGCGGCAGGCACCATTGGCGGGCAACCCAATGACGGTGATATAGCCCTGACTTATCCTGTCTCTGCTACCGGCCGGCTGGCAAGCGCCGAGGAATTTGGCGCAATTATTGTCAGGGCCAATAAAGATGGCTCGATGATTCGCCTGCGGGATATTGCCAGGGTGGAACTAGGCGCCAAGGCCTATACCCGAGACTCCCGACTGGACGGTGCAGCCGCCGCTGTGCTGAGCATTTACCTGCTTCCCGGGGCCAATGCGCTGGAAGTATCCGCCATGGTGCGAGCCAAGTTAGCTGTGATTGAAAAGAACTTCCCCGAGGGGCTGGAATGGCTGGTAGTTTACGACAGCGCAGAGTTTATTGAGCAGTCGATCAGGGAAGTCATCATTACCCTGATAGAAGCACTGCTGCTGGTAATGCTGGTTGTCTACCTGTTCCTGCAGAACTGGCGGACCACCCTGATACCCAGCCTGGCGGTACCGGTGTCGGTGGTGGGTACGTTTATCGCCATGCTGGTATTTGGCTTCACTCTCAACACGGTCAACCTGCTGGCGCTGGTACTGGTGATTGGCATCGTGGTAGACGATGCCATTGTAGTGGTTGAAAATGTAGAGCGGCTGATGGCCGAAAAAGGCATGGAGGCAAGGGAAGCCACCATACAGGCCATGAGCGAGTTGAGCGGCGCGCTGGTTGCGACCTCCCTGGTACTGGCCGCCGTGTTTGTCCCGGTTGCCATGCTCCCGGGCATTACCGGCATTCTCTATCGGGAATTCGCCGTGACTATTACTGTGGCTGTGCTTCTGTCCACTGTTGTCGCGCTCACCCTGAGTCCCGCGCTGTGTGCAATATTGATGAAACGGGAAGAGGTGGGCAAAAAGAACTGGCTGTTCCGAAAAATCGACAGCACGCTGGAGGCAGGGGCGCAGCGTTTCGGTATATTGGTGGGACATACCCTGCGCTACAGCGGCCGCACCCTGTTGGTTTTCGGCCTGATGTTGGGCTGTTGCTGGCTGTTATTCAAACAAGTGCCCGCCAGTTTTATGCCCATAGAAGACAAGGGTATGTTCTTTGTTGATATGGAGTTGCACGACGGCTCCACGGTGAACCGAACCAAGCCTGTGATTATGCGAGCCGAACGCTTTGTCATGAGACACCCGGCGGTGGCACATGTATTTACCCTTGCAGGCGAAAACCGCCGCTCCGGGGCCAACGAGGCCAACGGCCAGATGGAAATCATCCTCAAGCCCTGGGAGGAGAGAAAAGGCGGTGGCTACACCGTTTCAAAGGTAATTTCCGAAGTACGCCAGGAACTTTCTACCTACCCCGAAATCGTAGTACAGGTGTCACAACCCCCGGCCATTGCAGGCCTGGGGCTTGGCAGCGGCGTTGACCTGGTATTACAGGATCGCACCGGTACCAATTGGGAGGGCCTGCTGGAAACTACCGATGAGGTCATCCAGCGTGCCAACCAGCGGCGCGAGTTAACCGGTGTTGCCAGCCCGGTTAAACCCGAGACGCCCGAGCTATTCCTGGACGTCGACCGGGCGGAGGCCAAGGCCCTGGGGGTACCGCTGAAAGATATATATGGCACTATGCGCACCTTCACCGGCTCTTCTGTTATCAACGACTTTAATTTATATGGCCGGGTATACCGGGTGCGGGTGCAGGCGGAAGCCGAATTCCGTGAACGCCCCGATGCGCTGCAATACTTTTATGTACGCAGTAATACCACAGGCGCCATGGTGCCTATGTCTGTTCTCGCTTCGGTAGATTACTCCACCGGGCCGGCGGCCATCGATCACTACAATTTGTTCACTACCGCAAAAATATCGGGAGACCCAAAACTGGGGTACTCCACCGGTGACGCGATTGCCGCGATGCGGGAAATACTGGATGAAACACTGCCTCCCACCATTGCCTATGAGTGGACAGGCCTGACCCAGCAGGAAGTTCAGTCCGGCGGGGAGGCTGCTGTTGCAATGGCCCTGGCGGTGCTGTTCGTTTATCTGTTCCTGTGCGCCCTGTATGAAAGCTGGACCATTCCCATGGCTGTGCTGCTTATCGCACCCACGGGAATTTTCGGCGCACTGCTGATGGTCTATCTGCGCGGTCTGGAAAATAACATTTTCTTCCAGGTAGCGATCATTGCACTGGTGGGCATGGCCGCAAAAAGCTCCATCCTCATCGTGGAGTTCGCCAAGCAACTGGTTGAGGATGGCATGTCTTTTAAAGACGCGGCATTGAAGTCTGCAGAAATGCGCT
>QNFR01000180.1 GCA_003646405.1 Gammaproteobacteria bacterium | reverse complement strand
CACCACGGTGGATTTGTACATATGGATGCCCGGGGTTTTCGCGCCCGGTGGTAACAGGATGAAGCGATGAAGAAAGCAGCGCTCAGATTTCTACAGGTCATGCTATTGGTTTGCCTGGCCGGTACCAGTGTGGCGCAAAACGACAGCGACGCAGAAAATGCCGAGGCACAGGCACAGGCAGAGCAAGTGCAGGCCCTGCTCCGGGGCCTGGAGCAGGGCCTGCGGGAACTGCAATCGCTGGCCGGCCAGATAGATGCCGTCCCGGAGATGGACCGGGAGGCTGTGGTGTTTCGCCGCGATGAACGCAGTTTCCAGTTGTTACAGCAACTTGACAAATTGGCGCGCCGGACGGCGGAATTACCGGCTGATGATCCCCTGCGAGCGGAGATAGAGAAGCGATTACGTGAAGATTTTATCGGGGTGGCGGATGCAGTATTCAGCCGCATCGATGAACTGAGTCAGCGCATTGCCGACTTTACCGGCGACCTGGAATCTCTCAGTGGCAGCCAGCGCATTGTCAGTGAGGCCTATATACACAGCCTTGAAGTTATGCGTCTGCAGTCTTACGGGGCCCTGGTCAACATTATCGAGGGGCGGAACGCGCTGGGTATGCCCACGGATGACATGGCACAGCGTCTGCAGGGACAGCTTTACCTGCGCGCAGAGACTCTGGTGGGCCGGATACAGTTTACCGGGGCAGCGGGGAAGGAGCTACAGGGCAGGCTCCAGGCTGACCCGCAAAACACCGAGTTGGGCTCCGCGGCCAAGGCCTTTTCGAGCCGACATCAGATGAACATTAAGCGACTGACAGCGATCAGTGCGTTGCTGCAACGTCTGGATCTGGACAGCTCGGTCTACAAGAGCGTGCTTGTTAAGCAGGGGCAGAGCTTGTCTGTCCGCGATTTTGAAGGCGCGGTGGCGATGGAGCTGTTGCGCGATGGCTGGGACTCGCTGCGCCAGGCCCTGGTGGACCAGGCGCCAGATATAGTATTAAGCCTGCTCGTATTCATCCTGATAATACTGGCATTTCGAGTTCTGTCGCGCCTCACCCGGCGCGCGGTGATTGCCGCCTGTAATCGCCCCGGCATTGATCTGTCAACGCTGCTCAAGGACATTCTGGCCTCTGTGTGCAGTGGCACGGTGATGGTGATCGGGATTCTGATGGCCCTGTCCCAGATTGGTATCTCCCTGGGCCCCATGCTGGCCGGCCTGGGTGTGGCCGGTTTTGTGGTGGGTTTTGCCCTGCAGGATACGTTAAGCAATTTCGCCGCCGGTGGCATGATTCTCGTCTACCGTCCCTACGATGTGGATGATTTTGTTGAAGTGACCGGCGCATCGGGCCTGGTCAAAAAAATGAACCTGGTGTCCACTACCATCACCACCTTTGACAACCAGACCCTGGTGGTGCCCAACAGTAAAATATGGGGGGATGTGATCAAAAACGTCACCGCCCAGAAACTGCGCCGCGTGGATATGGAATTTGGCATCGGCTACAGCGACGACATCGAAAAAGCCGAGCGGGTGCTGGAGGATATTGTCGTTAAGCATGACATGGTGCTCAAAAAACCGGGGCCCATGATCAAGCTGCACACACTGGCGGATTCATCGGTCAACTTCGTCGTGCGCCCCTGGGTCAAGACCGAGGATTACTGGGACGTGTATTGGGACATTACTCGCGAGGTTAAAATGCGTTTCGACCGGGAGGGCATCTCCATTCCTTTTCCGCAGCGGGATGTGCACTTGTACAACGAGCAGGCCTAGTGTCCCTCATACCGAAGTTATGCAATTTTTTGCATACAGGAGGTATCGGGGAGTATGCTGTGGGGACATAATAGTTGCTTGGTTGGCCTGCCCGTTTGATCGGGTCCGACGCACCAGGATTTTCAGGAGAAACCACCATGGCGCTTGCCTCTGGTATCGCGCAAGGCGAGCAGTTCCTGGCCTGGTGTGATGAGGCCCTGGAACTGCTGTCGACGGTTGAACTGAAGGAAGGGCGGGGCGAAGGGTAGGGTGCCGCAAATATTTCGAACTAAAATAAATATGCGTACAAGATGGGTGCGACTCTAATAAGAGGTGAAATCATGCCGGCACTGGACGCAACAGATAAATATGAAATCAGGCGGGAGCAAGCCGCGCTGATCACCGGTGGCGCAACACGCCTGGGCCGTCATTTTGCTCTCACACTTGCCAGGAGAGGCTACGACATTGCCCTGCACTATAATAGTTCCGCCAGGGCCGCTGAAAAAGTCAGGCAGGAAATCACTGCAACAGGAAGGCATTGTGAGATATTCCACGGCGATTTTTCCTGTGAAACCAGCCCTGCCCAATTAATTGAAAGTGCCCATAGGCAATTCCCTACCCTGCAGTTACTCATCAACAGCGCCTCCGTCTACGAGGCGGGTAACATTTCAGAGACCGGACCTGAGTTATTGCGAGAACAATTTTCAGTCAATTTCTTCGCACCATTTTTACTCACCGCTGCCTTTGCCAAATACGTTCAGAGCGGAAATATCATCAACATTATCGATAACAAGATAGGCTTTCAGCAATACGCCTATTCCGCCTACTTGTTATCAAAGAAGGCATTATCCGAACTCACTCGTTTGTCGGCGATTGAGCTGGCCCCCTATATTCGGGTTAATGGCATCGCACCCGGTGTTATTCTACCGGATGAGTCCCGCACCGATGAATACATCAACTGGCGAGAGGAAGGCATACCGCTACAACAGCATGGCAGCGTCGAGCAGTTATCCAGCGCGTTGAACTACCTGCTGGACAATAATTTCGTAACAGGTCAGGTATTATTTGTGGACGGCGGTGAGGCCATCAGCCACATTGGTCGTAATGCATGTAACTATGCAGATAATTGAGATGCTGGTTTGAACCTGCCAAACCCTCATCGCACCCTTATTTCCGTTGGTTCAAATATTGAACCCGAAAAGAACATAGCGCAGGCGCACGAAATACTGGCTACAGAAGAAAACCTGATCCGGGCGGCCACGGCTATCAAAACAGTGCCTGTAGGCTATCAAAACCAGCCTGATTTTTTGAATACCGCATTCCTGGTTGAAACCGCTTCAGATATGGAGACCTTCAACGCGTACTTAAAATCGGTGGAAATAAGAATTGGACGGGTAAAAGGCCCCACCAAATCGGGACCAAGGGTGATTGATCTCGATATTATTATTTGGGATGGCGTGATAGTTCATGAGGATTACCCTGATAAGAGCTACGTCAGCACACCCATTGATGAGCTGTTAGCAACTTTGCCCACTGATCGCGCGGAGCAGGTGACATAAAATGCCAGTTTACCTCGTCACTCCTGATCCTACCCCCCCCCAATCACCCGCTCCACTCAAAGATTTGTTATGCTGTAGGCTCATCATTCGCAGGAAATGGATATCTGCTATGTCAAATTCCAGAATAACCCTAATTATCGCGCTCATTAGCACTTTGCTTGCAGCGGCCCCGGTGTATTCGCAGTCCAGTGCCGATGAAATACTCAAGCAGGCACAGGAACGGGCCGCCACTATTGAAGAATACCGTCAATTGCTGAACAATCCGGACCAGAATGTTCGAGTAGCAGGCCTGGATGTGATGCTGAAATCCGATGACCCTGCCATGCGCGAGATCGCCTTTAATATTGCTTTTGTCAGCGCGGATGACACCATGCGTGCCATCGCCCTGAAAAACAAATTCAACTACCTCAAAACCCTGAACTTCAAGCTCATTCTGCCGGAGCAGCCAACCGAGCTTGAAAAAACCGGTATCGTGGATACCTTCTCGAAAGCCTTTACTATTCAGCTGGACTCCTATGATGCGAACACTGGCGAGTTCTCATTCAGAGGGGGTAATGGCCAGGGTCAGGTCGTAGGTATTGGGATGGATTTTAACGACAAGTATTTTCGCTGCAATGCCAACCTTACCCTGGGTGACGGACCGGAATTGGTTGGAATGCTGAACTGCTCCCACCCAAAATATAAAGGCAACTATAAAATAAGCTTGCGCTTACAATAAAACACAGCGTTATTGTAAGCGTACTT
>QNFR01000179.1 GCA_003646405.1 Gammaproteobacteria bacterium | reverse complement strand
TGACACCCATTGGTGACACCCATTGGGTGTGACCCCCATTGGGTGTACACTGCGCCCTTACAAAACCACCCTACTAGAACACCCCTCAATTATGGCTAAACGGATTTTCGTCGCCGGCCACAACGGCATGGTCGGTTCCGCCCTGGTAAGACAACTCGCCATAGACCCCAGCAATGAAATCGTCACCCGCAGCCGGGCCGAGCTGGATTTGTGTAACCAGCAGAGCGTGGTGGATTTTTTTGCCGGGGAACAAATTGATGAAGTGTACCTGGGCGCCGCAAAAGTAGGCGGCATACACGCCAACGACACGTACCCCGCCGAGTTTATCCGCGACAACCTGATGATGGAATGCAATGTTGTGCATGAGGCCTGGAAGCATGGCGTGAAAAAACTGTTATTCCTGGGCAGTTCTTGTATTTACCCGAGGCTGGCCACCCAGCCGATCAAGGAAACCGAGCTGATGCAAGGTGCCCTGGAGCCCACCAACGAGCCCTACGCCCTGGCCAAGATCGCCGGCATCAAGTTGTGTGAATCCTACAACCGGCAGTATGGCGTGGACTACCGCAGCGTGATGCCCACCAACCTGTACGGCCCTCACGACAACTACCACCCACAAAACAGCCATGTAATCCCCGCCCTGCTGCGGCGCTTTCATGAAGCCAAACTGAGCGGCGCCGATACCATCACTATCTGGGGCACCGGCAAGGCCCAGCGGGAATTCCTGCATGTGGATGATATGGCCAGTGCCTGCATCCATGTGATGAACCTGTCGCTGGCGCAATACCAGAAAATCACCGACCCCCGGTTGTCCCATATCAACGTGGGCTCCGGCGTGGATTGCTCTATTGCCGAACTGGTGAGCACCCTTGTCGAGGTGACCGGGTTCGAGGGTAAAATTGAATACGACAGCAGCAAGCCCGATGGCGCACCCCGAAAGTTGATGGACAACAGCAAGCTGAAAAGCCTGGGCTGGGCACCCCAATACACCCTGCGAGAAGGCCTGCAAGACGCCTACCGCTGGTACGTGGACAAAGCGGACAAAGGGGGTCAGGTCTAGCATTGATGCATGCAATGCATTGCATGCATCAATGCTAGACCTGACCCCCCTGTTATACGGTGAGGAAGTAATAAGATGAGCAAGAGAAAAATAGCCCTGATCACCGGCGTAACCGGCCAGGATGGTTCTTATCTAGCCGAATTCCTGTTGCAGAAAGGCTACGAAGTGCACGGCCTCAAGCGCCGCGCGTCGTCGTTCAATACCGAGCGAATAGACCACATTTACCAGGACCCGCATACCGAAAACCGCCACTTTATTTTGCACTACGGCGACCTGACCGATGGCTCCAATATCACCCGCATTATCCAGCAGGTGCGGCCGGATGAAATATACAACCTGGGCGCCCAGAGCCATGTGGCGGTGAGCTTCGAGGAACCCGAATACACCGCCGACGTGGACGCCCTTGGCACACTGCGCATACTGGAAGCCGTGCGCCTGCTGGGGATGGAAAAGAAAACCCGAATCTACCAGGCCTCCACCTCCGAGCTGTACGGCCTGGTGCAGGAAACTCCGCAAACCGAAACAACCCCGTTCCACCCAAGATCACCCTACGGCGTGGCCAAACTCTACGCCTACTGGATCACCGTGAACTACCGGGAAGCCTACGGCATGTATGCCTGCAACGGCATTCTGTTTAACCACGAATCCCCCAGAAGAGGCGAGACCTTCGTCAGCCGCAAAATCACCCGGGGCCTGTGCAACATCAGCCAGGGATTGGAGCAGTGCCTGTATATGGGCAACATAGATGCACGGCGCGACTGGGGCCACGCCCGGGATTATGTGGAAATGCAGTGGCTGATGCTACAACAGGAGGAAGCTGAAGATTTCGTGATCGCCACCGGCCAACAGACTTCAGTGCGGGACTTTATCAACCGCGCGGCCAATGAACTCGGCATTACTTTGCAATTCGAAGGAAAGGGCCTTAAGGAGACCGGCAAAGTAGCCGCCATTGACACGAACAAGGCCGCCCCGGACATCAGCGTAAAAGTGGGCGATGTAATAATTGCCGTTGACGCCAAGTACTACCGCCCCGCAGAAGTAGAAACCCTGCTGGGCGACCCCACCAAAGCGAAAAACAAACTGGGTTGGCAACCCGCCACCACCCTGGATGAAATGATCGAGGAGATGATGGCCACCGACCTCAACGCTGCCAGGAAAAACCGCCTGTTGCTACGCGAAGGATATGAAGTAAACCAGACCCATGAATAGGTAGAGGGCTTGTAGCGTAGCTATACGTGGCAATATTCAGTGTTCTCGCAACGCTGCAGAATACTCGATGGATAGGAGCGGATTTTTCTCAAGCTCATCAGCCAGGGTTTCGAAATACCCTTCCAAAGCCAATGTTGAATCCAGAAAGGACGCAAACCGCCGGCCAAAATCACCATCAGACTGAATGAACTCGGAGCGAACAAAATCAGATGGCAATGCCGCACCAGGAGATTTGACCACTACCGTTTGCTTGCCGAGAGAGCCCATCATCCCTAATTCGTAGAATATGTTAGCGGCCGTTTTCTGGGACATTTCTTCATGTATGATCGCCACACCAATAAGCACCGAGACAATCAACTTCCATATCTTATCGAGGAAATCATTGCCTGTAGTGACGCTATCTTTATCAATACAGTCAATTTTCTTTTTGGCCAGTTGTCTTTCAATATTCTGCCGAATTTTAGTGATTCCCGGGTCAACAGGATTGCCAAGCTGCGTCATCAAAAAACATGTTCGGGGGCGAAGGTCGAGCGCCGTTGTAAGAACATCCTCATCCGTGGGTCTGTAGAGAATCATTTTTTACTTTTCCGCGAGATAGGTACACATGTGTGATGTCCACCGTATCAAGAGTGCTATATCGAAATCTTGCATCTTGCACAAGCTGCAATTTTTGTATAAGCTACCTCTGCACTTGGAAGGAAAACTGGGTATTGATCAAAAGCATTAAGCACAAGGGGCTGAAGAAATTCTTCAACAGCGGTGGCAGCGATACGCGTGGGATCAATTCCGACCATGAGGACAAGCTGCGTGACCAATTGGCGGCTCTGGATTCGGCTACAGATATTGCGGATGTGGCTCTGTCAGGGTGGTGCCTGCATTCATTGAAGGGGCAGGATAAAGGGCGGCATGCCATCTGGGTTAGCGGCAACTGGCGAATGACCTTCGAGTTTGAGAACGGCGATGCGTATGTCGTGGATTATGAGGATTATCACTGATGGCTAAAATTACTGTACACCCGGGCGGATTCATCAAGCGTAATTATATTGACGAGCTGGGTCTGCGGGCGACCGAACTGGCCGATGCACTGGAAGTATCAGAATCCACCTTGAGCCGCCTGGTTCATGAAAAGATCGACTTGTCACCGACCCTGGCCATCAAGGTGAGCAAGGTATTGGGGCGCTCGGCCGAGAGTTGGATGGCGATGCAAGCCAACCACACACTGGCCAGATATCAGGCTGAGCTTGAGTCCTGGACACCGACACGTCAGGTGACCGCTGAGGGCCTGGTTGCCGTCAATGGAGCCAAGCCGAAAGCCAGGGCCGCAGTGAAAACAGCGACAGCCTAACTGTGGCAGCTAACACCTGATCTGACAGATGGTCGTGAGGCCCTTGGCCACCGCCTCGGCCTGCTCGCGGGGCATACCCACTGCTTCGAGTTGGTGTGCGTATTCTAAAGAATCAATTGCTACTGCCGCCATGTTACACCCCCGATGTGTGATGTCCACCGTATCAAGAGTGCCTTATTGAGCGAACGTCATATTTGTCCATAATCTCCGCGGAAACGCGAAACGGCAACAAATCTAGACCTGGCACCTGCCATGAACAGGCTCACCATGCATCAATGCTAGACCTGACCCCCGACATCGACCCCCGACATCGGCAGCTTCCGCAGGCAGTTCGCCACCCGCACCTTCTCCCGGGCGGCGCCCATGGCAATTCCGCATTTCCAGTTCAGCCAGTGGGCACAGGAACGCACCGTACCGGCGCCGCACCAGGCCTT
>QNFR01000178.1 GCA_003646405.1 Gammaproteobacteria bacterium | reverse complement strand
TTTTCCATACTCGGCGTGGAAATTCGCGACCAACTGCAGCTCAATTACACGCAGTTTGCCCTGTTACTGGTTGCCCCGATCCTTACAGGCGCCCTGTCCCGCCTGCCCTCCGGCATTCTGGCCAGTATTTATGGTGGCCGGCGCATCATGTTTTTCCAGATGCTGATCGTGGGGATTGCCCTGTTCTTTTATCCGCTTGCCACCACCTATACACATTATCTGCTGTACGGCATGGTCATTGGTCTGGCGGGCGGTACATTTGCCGCCGGCATCACCTTTGTCTCCGCCTGGCATCCCAGTGCCAGGCAGGGCACTGCCATGGGCATATTCGGCGCCGGCGATGCCGGCGCCGCAATCACCAACCTGGTTGCTCCCATGGCCATTATCACGTTTGGCAGCGCCAGAGTGCCGTTGATCTACGGGGCGGTAATGCTGGTAGCTGCCTTTGCCTTCCTGTTGGTGAGCAGTGAAGACCCTGCGCATCGCCATCAACGCAAAATCGCTCGGCCCCTCAATAAAGAACTCAAACCCCTGGGGGAGCTGCGCGTCTGGCGCTTCGGGCTCTACTATTTTTTCGTGTTCGGCGGCTTCCTGGCACTGACACTGTGGCTGCCCCAATTCTATGTTGAGCATTATGGCCTGGATCTAAAGACAGCATCCTTCGCCACACTCCTGTTTACCGTACCGGCCGCGGTCGTGCGCGCACTGGGGGGCTGGTTTGCGGACTACTTCGGCGCGAGAACCATCAACTGGATGGTGTTCTGGGTCTGCCTGGTGTGCCTGTTTTTCCTGTCTTACCCCCCCACCACCATGACTATTCACGGGATTGATCGCGACCTGTCCCTGAATATTCATACCCCGGTCTGGCTGTTTACCGGGCTGCTTTTCATCATGGGTGTGGCCATGGGTTTTGGCAAAGCCAGTGTCTATCGTTTGATTTATGACTACTACCCCGAGCACATGGGTGCGGTGGGTGGCGCCGTGGGACTGATCGGGGCCCTGGGAGGCTTTGTCCTGCTGCTGCTGTTTGGCCTGGCCAACGACCTCACCGGCATCAGTACCTCCTGCTTCGGGCTGCTTTACGGCATACTGGCCGGCTGCATGATTTTGATGTACTACGCTATAAAACGTGACGAATTTCGCCAACGACTGGCACAGGCGCAAGCCGACGAATTTTTATCCCTTTGACTAAGATTTAACGATGATTTAACGATGAAAAGGACCAACAAGAGGAACGACCATGTCTGATATTAGAGAGTGGGACGTCGAGAACGAACAGTTCTGGGAGTCCAAAGGCAAGAAAATTGCCAGTCGCAACCTGTGGATTTCGATCCCCAGTTTACTGTGCGGTTTTGCCGTATGGCTGTACTGGGGCGTTATCACGGTACAAATGCTCAATTTGGGGTTTCCGTTCGCAAAATCCGAGTTGTTTACCCTGATGGCCATCGCCGGCCTGACCGGCGCCACACTGCGTATCCCCAGCAGCTTCTTTATCCGCCTGAATGGCGGGCGCAACACGCTGTTTTTCACCACGTCCCTGTTGATGATTCCGGCCCTGGGGGCAGGTATCGCCCTGAGTGACCAGAATACGCCCCTCTGGGTGTTCCAGGCACTGGCCCTGTTGTCCGGTTTCGGTGGCGGTAACTTCGCCTCGTCCATGTCCAATATCAGTTTCTTCTACCCCAAGAAGCAGCAGGGCCTGGCGCTGGGCCTGAACGCCGGCCTGGGTAATTTTGGTGTGACCACCATGCAGATCCTGGTACCCCTGGCCATGACCTTTGGCCTGTTTGGCGCCCTGGGCGGTGACCCCATGGTGCTGCAAAACACCTCGGGTACGCTGATCGGGAAAATTCCCGCCGGCACTGAAACATGGATACAGAACGCCGGCTTTATCTGGTTGCTGTTCCTGGTGCCGCTGGCATTTGCCGGCTGGTTTGGCCTGAACAATATACGCACCCCGGATGTATCTCCCGATATCCCCAACCCCATCGCCAGCTTCGGCCTCATCTCCGGCATGCTGCTGATCGGACTGATCACCGCCGCGACAGGCCTGTGGCTGATGTTGCCGGAGGCCGCCAACGGTTCCGGCTGGAATATCTCCAAAGAAATCGTGATGGTGCTGGTCATCGGCTCCACCGTGTTCTGGCTGAAAATGCTGCCGGGCTCCGTCGGCACCAGCCTGACCCGCCAGTACAAGATATTCAACAACCACCACACCTGGGTGATGAGTGTGATTTACACCATGACCTTTGGCTCATTTATCGGCTTCTCCGCCGCCTTCCCCCTGGCGATCAAGGTAATCTTCGGCTATCAGCACATCATGGTCGATGGCGTGATGAACCACGATGTGGCCAATGCCAACGGCCCCAGTGCCCTGATGTTCGCCTGGATGGGCCCCTTTATCGGTGCGCTGATTCGCCCGCTGGGTGGCTGGATCGCCGACAAGATCGGTGGCGCGATGGTCACCCAGGCCTGCTCGGTAGTAATGACCCTGGCCGCCATCGGAGTCGCCTACTATATGAAGGCGGCCTACCAATCGGCCACGCCGGAAGAGTATTTTGTACAGTTCTTCGTACTGTTCCTGCTGCTGTTCGCCGCTACAGGTATTGGTAACGGCTCTACTTTCCGCTCTATCTCGGTGATTTTCAACAAGGAACAGGCCGGTCCGGTTCTCGGCTGGACTTCCGCCGTCGCCGCCTACGGCGCCTTCTATATCCCCAAGGTTATCGGTGAGCAAATCAAGGCCACCACACCTGAAGTCGCGCTCTACGGATTCGCCGCTTTCTATGCCGTGTGCATTGGCATCAACTGGTGGTTCTATCTGCGCAAGGGCAAGTCTACTGAAGTCGAGTGCCCGAAATGTGGCGAAGAATTTGAGCTCGAAGATGAAAAGCACTTTTACAATCCCTAAAGTGCTAAAAGTAGACTACATTTAAGTGCAACCTGCTGGCCGGGCAATAGTCCGGCCAGCCCACTAACAGAGAGAGAAGACGATGAGCCATTTACTGGATCGCCTGCAGTTCTTCAAAAAGACCAAGACCGGCGATTTTGCTGACGGTCACGGTGAGACCCGCAGCGAGAGTCGCGAGTGGGAGAACGGCTACCGGCAACGCTGGCAGCACGACAAAATTGTTCGTTCCACCCACGGGGTTAACTGCACAGGCTCCTGTAGCTGGAAGATCTATGTCAAAAATGGCTTGATTACCTGGGAGACCCAGCAAACCGATTATCCGCGAACGCGGCCGGATCTCCCCAACCACGAACCCCGCGGCTGCCCGCGAGGCGCCAGTTATTCCTGGTATATCTACAGCGCCAACCGGGTCAAGTACCCCAAGGTGCGCAAGCCCCTGCTGAAGCTGTGGCGGGATGCCCGCCAGCAGTGCAACAACCCGGTTGATGCCTGGGCCTCCATTGTCGAGGACCCGGTAAAGGCCAAATCCTACAAGAGCGTGCGCGGCCTGGGTGGTTTTGTGCGCTCGTCCTGGGATGAAGTGAACGAAATAATCGCAGCGGCCAACGTTTATACGGTAAAAGAGCACGGCCCGGACCGGGTGGTCGGCTTCTCCCCTATTCCCGCCATGTCGATGGTGTCCTATGCCGCCGGCTCACGTTACCTGTCACTGATGGGTGGTGTCTGCCTGAGTTTTTACGACTGGTACTGTGACCTGCCACCGGCATCACCCATGATCTGGGGTGAACAAACCGATGTACCGGAGTCCGCGGACTGGTACAACTCCAATTATATTATCGCCTGGGGATCCAATGTTCCCCAGACACGCACCCCGGATGCCCACTTTTTTACCGAAGTGCGCTATAAAGGTACAAAGACAGTATCCATCACACCTGATTACTCGGAAGTCGCCAAGCTCACGGATATGTGGCTGAACCCCAAGCAGGGTACCGACGCGGCCCTGGGCATGGCCTTTGGCCATGTCATCCTGAAGGAATTCCACCTGGAGAAACCCAGCGAATATTTCACCGACTACGTGCGTCGCTACTCCGACATGCCCATGCTGGTGAAGCTGGAAAAATACGAGGGAGGCTTCAAGCCCACCCGCTTCCTGCGTGCCTCCG
>QNFR01000177.1 GCA_003646405.1 Gammaproteobacteria bacterium | reverse complement strand
TTGACCAGGGATACCGAACAATCCATGGCGATCAATCGTATCAAGGGCGGTGCCATCATTATTGCCGGCAGCGGCATGTGCACAGGGGGCCGTATACGCCACCACTTCAAACAGCGCATATGGGACGATCGCAATACGGTCATCTTTACCGGCTTTCAGGCGCGCGGTACGCTGGGGCGCACTCTGGTAGACGGGGCTAAAACCGTTAAGATATTCGGTGAGGAGTACGTGGTAAAAGCCACCATTGAGACCCTTGGCGGCCTCTCCGCTCATGCTGGCCAGAGTGAACTGATTGAGTGGATAAGCGCTTTCGACCCACCGCCGAGGACCCTGTTGGTACATGGCGAACCCCGGGCGCAGGACGCTCTGGCTGATCGCCTGTGGCAGGATACTCACCTGAAAGTAGAGATCCCGGCGCGGGGGCAGAGTATTGTTATCTGACCCCTTGCTGGCGGTATGGGCCGTTGTGGTCTATGGTTTGGTGACTCGTTTTACTTTGACTAAATTCGGGCCAGGCCCGGGTGGGAGAAAATAATAATGACACCCTGGGAAATTCAGGCAGACGAGTTTTCGTCCTGTAACTGCGCTTACGGCTGCCCCTGCCAGTTCAACGCGCTGCCGACCTACGGCAACTGTGAAGCACTGGTAGGTATGCAAATCAAGAGCGGCCACTTCGGCGATGTAAAGCTGGATGGCCTGCGGGTCGTTGCGGTTTTCCAGTGGCCGGGCCCGATTCACGAGGGGGCGGGTAAGTGCTTCACAATCATCGATGAACAGGCGACTGAAGCCCAGCGCGAAGCGCTTTTGACTATACTGGGTGGTGGTGAGACAGAAGAGGGCGCCACCATCTGGAATGTTTTCTCTGCCACATTCGATGAGGTGTATGACCCGGCATTTGAGGCCATCGATCTGGCTATCGATGTGGAGGCCCGGGTTGGGCATGTCCTGGTCGATGGATTGATAGAGAGCCACGGTCAGCCCATTCGCAACCCGGTGACAGGCGACGAACACCGCGCCCGTATCAACCTACCGGACGGTTTTGAATACACGGTGGCCGAAATGGGCGCCTCGACGTTCAAGGCCACCGGTCCCATCCCCATGTCCTTCGAGGACCGTTACGCCCAGTTTGCCCATATCCATCTCGGCCCTAACGGGACAGTAAAGAGCGAGGCGGCCTGAGTATTCGGTTCACCCCGGCGTGACTGCAACTGAGGCTCTACTGCGGCGCGATCGTCTCATCGTTGCCGCCTGCCTGGTGGTGATTTGCCTGTTGAGCTGGTATTACCTGCTCACGGGTGCCGGCACGGGTATGAGCACCGTGGCGATGACCACCTGGCAATTTCCGCCACCGGTTTATGGCAGCTCAGGTGCCAGTCACTGGCCGGCACAGTATTGGTGGCTCATGATTGTCATGTGGTGGGTGATGATGATCGCCATGATGGTGCCCAGCGCCGCCCCCATGATCCTGCTGTACGCCCGGGTCAAACGCCACTCTCAACAGCGGGATGGGAATGCCGGCGGCACTATCCCCACCGCACTGTTCTTAACGGGTTACCTGCTGGCCTGGTTGGTATTCAGCCTGGTGGCCACGGCTTTGCAGTGGGTGTTGGAGCAGGTCGGCCTGGTGCACGGTATGATGATGTGGAGCAACAGTTCCGCGCTGTCGGGCATCTTTTTGCTGGCCGCCGGCATTTATCAGTATTCACCCCTTAAGAGCGCCTGCCTGACTCATTGTCGCGGCCCCGCGAGCTTTTTAACCCAACACTGGCGCAAGGGTTCACTGGGTGCACTGCACATGGGCCTGGAGCACGGCTTGTATTGCGTGGGTTGCTGCTGGTTCCTGATGTTGCTGTTGTTCGTGGGCGGCATCATGAACCTGGTGTGGATTGCCGGCCTCGCCACATTCGTGCTGCTGGAAAAGCTCCTGCCCCAGGGTGTTCAGGTGGCCCGTTGGTCGGGCGGTATCATGGTGCTCGCGGGAGCTTCCCTGTTGTTTACCTGAGCAGCAGTATCAGGCTGGCGGCCTGGCTGAGGGCCAGAATGCCGGCGATGATTTTCCAGGCTTTCAGCGGATCCCTCTCCATCAGCGGTCGCTGATGGTACTCCAGGTACCTGGGGTTGGGGTGCTGCAGTTCATACACAAACTCCGCCACATCCCCGTGACGGCGCTCCTCATCGAAGCGCAGCGCCTTTTTTAATGCGCAGTCTATCCAGTGAGGAACAAGCGGGTTTAGCTTGTAGCTGTGTGTGTAGCTGGTGGCGAGAAAGTCGCGCTGGCTTTTGCAGTGCTCCAGCACACCGCCAAAAGGTAGTTGCCCGGTGAACATTTCGTAACTGATCACGGCGAGTGAGAACAGGTCCGCCCGGTAATTTGTCGTTTTGTGCAGCGTGTACTCGGGTGCGAAGTAACTGGCGCTACCAGGCGTCAGGTTCCCTTGCGCCGGGGTGGCGGTTTCGGCGATGCCCGCCATGTGGCAGGCGCTGAAATCCATGATTTTTACCTGACCGTTGCCATCGATCAATATATTGTCCGGCTTGATATTCTGGTGCAAAGTTTCTCGCCGATGCAGGGCGCGAATACCCCTGGCGATCTGGTCGATGAGGAACACCGCCTCTTCCACGGCGGGTTTGGGATGCTCCCGCATCCACTGGGAGAGGGTCATACCCTGTACGTACTCGGTGAGGTAGTAGAGGCAGCTTTTGGGGCGATGCGGCTCCACCACTTTGACCACATAGGGGCTGTTTATGCGCGACCCTATCCAGCTCTCCAGCACAAAACGTTCGATGTAGGCGGGGTCGCGTGCAAAATTTGCCGACGGCGTTTTCATGCAGTAATGTGCGCCGCTCGCCATGTCTTCAACCTGATAGAGATGGCTGCGGGTACCGCCCTGTAGCTCGCGCATAATGCGATAGCCGTCCAGGGACATGCCCGGTTCCAGCAAAGGTGGGAACTGCAGTTGCGAGAATTGATTGAGAACGTCGTCTACCTGGGCATCTGGCAATTCGTCCACCCGCAGCAGCTGGCAGCTGAGATTGTCGGTGCTGCCCTTATGCAGCGCCACTTCCACCAGTTGCTCGCATCGTTTGTCCAGGGTGATCCCCGGCGCTTCCAGGATGTGCTGTATGGCGTGAGGACCCAGCACATCGTGCACGCCATCGGTGGTTTGCAGGAATATATCCTCGCTCTGCAGGGGCGCGGTCTGATAATCGACATCCAGTCTGACGTCCAGACCCATAGCTCTGGCGAGGTAGGCGTGATCTTGTGATACGGGTGTGCTGTGATCCGTGGTCAGTTGCTCCAGTGTCCCCTCGCGCAGCCGGTATATCCGGCTGTCTCCCACGTGAAAGATATGTGCGGTGTGCGATTTGAATATCACCGTGCTCATGGTGGTGATATAGCCCTTGCTGTTGTCGTTGAAGCCCTGGCCGCGGCTGTAGAGCCAGCGGTTCAAAGCGGTAAGCACCTGTGCCCCCGACTGTTTTACGCTCCAGGTTTCAGGGGTGGAAAAATAGTCGGACAGAAAGCTGGAAACACAGGTATGGCTGGCTTCTTTGCCCGCCTCGGCGGCGCTGACGCCATCCGCGATGACCGCCGCGGCGCCCTTGGTGGACAACAGGTTGCCATCGGGGATGCGAATACCAATAGCGTCTTCATTCTGCGCTTTACGGCCCGCCACGCTGTGCTGCCCCACACTGAGCTTGAATTTCCCCTGCGGATGTATCTGTTTGTCCATTGCAGGCTGTGGTGCGTTCATGTCAGGCGGGCTCGAGTAGCGTGAGGGGGTATTCGGTAGTCGCTGCATCAACGAGAAAGCAACGACCGTGCCAACACCCTCATCCTCCTTTCTTTGCCCCTCTTTTGCACGATACCCTAAAAAACGGCGGGGGAAAGTACCGCATGCACCAGGCTGCTCAGAAAAGAGACCCCCGAGCCGCACTCTATTGGTGCGAGCGCACTGAATCTGTGCCTGATTGCTGTCCGGACCGTTGTCGGGTGGTTGTCAGCTCCCAAAACTGCAAGCCTTAAAAGGTTGGCACGTCATTTGCTTGCTCCAGTGCACAAGGTACAACGTCTTTGTAAGGGGCAGCCATCGCCCC
>QNFR01000176.1 GCA_003646405.1 Gammaproteobacteria bacterium | reverse complement strand
CATGAACAGATTGAGCCCGAGATCCTTGAGTATGTTGATGGCGCCCTGGGGTACATGGCCGAAGGTGGGGTTTCTGGCCCTGAAATAGCCCATCAAAATACCCGAAGCCAGAAGGCCGCCGGCGCTACCCAAAGTAATGCGCATGTCGGCGACGACCAGGGAAAACTGCGCAATTACCAGGCCCAGGACAAAGAAAAAGGAGAAGGATATCAGGTCGGAGACATCGCTTTTCTGGTTGATAAAGCCAATTTTCTCGGCGAAGTCCAGCAATCGCTGGCGTTCTCCGCTCACGGTCAGGACATCACCGCGGTTAAGCGTCAAATCCTTGTCCAGCGGCAATTCCATCTGGGCGCGACTCACCCCATCGGCGAAGCAACCGTACTCCTCCAGCCTCAGCTCCCCGAGTGTCAAGCCCACCGCAGTGGCCTTACTGACGACCACATCCTCAGAACCCATCTGGAATTCAAGCAGGTCCGGGTCGTACACCTGCTCGGCTACTTTCAATTCGGAGTGGGCATGGCTATTGGGGAAGCCGACCAGCGCCATCCGGTCACCCAACTCGATAACAGTTTCGGAATCGGGTTCGATAATTTTTCCATCGCGTTTTATGCGCTCAACCAGTAAACCGAACCGCTCATACAGCGCGAGTTCGCGCAAGCTGCGACCGGCAATCTGCTCCGTCGTGGTCATCAGGTAGGCCCGCAGGATCGGTGTGCGAATAGTCCGCCGTCGGTCGCTGCTCAGCCCTCGGGCGGCGGCGATCTGCCGGGCCTCCTCCTGTAAATTGATGTTGAGCAGGGGGGGTAAATAACGCAGGGCCAGTAACAGGCCGACCATGCCGACCACATAGGTCATGGCGTAACCCACGCTGATCTGGCTGACCAGGGAGACCCGCTCCGACGCGCTGAGCAGGGCCGCTTGCTGTGTGGCGGCATCCTGGGCGCCCACCAGTGTGGGCGTGGAGGTGAGTGAACCGGCCAGCATGCCCGCCGCCAGGCCCGCATCCAGGTCCAGCGCGTGCGCAATGCCAACCGCAATCAGTACACCCGTTGCCGCCACCACCAACGCTATAACGATGTACCGCACACCGTCCTGGGCGAAGGTGCTGAAAAAATTCGGTCCCGCCTCTATGCCGATGCAGAAGATAAAGAGCATGAAGCCCAGACTCTCGGTCTGTGCGGAGAAATCCAGCCCCCAGTTGCCGAACAGCAGGGCCACCAGCAGCACACCGGTGGTGGTGCCTACCTCGAAGCTACCCAGCTTGATTCGCCCCAGCAACAGCCCGAATCCCAATACCGTGAACAGCAACATTACGTCGCTGCCCTGCAGTAACTGGAACACACTAAAATCCATCATTGTTTTAAGCTCCCTCACTATTCGAGCCGTTATAACCACGTTCCAGCAATAATATTGTTCCGGAAGTGGCGAGTCGCCGTGTGCAAACGCTGAAAGCTTGTGTATTACCGTGCATAAAACTTGATGTAAATCAATATCACCCGGCGTTTGATTGTCTAGTGTACCTCGTCACTCAGAATATAACATTCGGCGAGTCGCCAGGAGCTACCAGTAAGGCGTGTTTTGGCTGGTATAGTGCCCGATAAGGCGGGGCAGGCTCCGGGCTCTATGTCAGGAAATTGCAACGCAGCTGGCGGCTCGCCTGCAGAGAGTTTCTGAATGTTATGTTATGAGGAGGTGTACCTCAATGAACTTGAAAGTCCATACAAATGACAGCGGCCGACCGCGCTGCTAGTGGAGTGAAGCGCATGCAATATCTTGATTTCGACAAATTCAAGGCGATTGACGCCGATAAATTTGCTGCCACGCAGCCCTATCCCTGGATCAATCCCCAGGGCCTGTTGACCGATGAAGGCTACCAGAGCCTGCTGGACAATATGCCTGACATTTCCCTGTTCGAGAAAAAGTTCGGCTACGGGCGTATTGCCGATCAGAAACCACATGACCGCTACTCACTGGAATACACCTCGGGAGCGCCGGTGCCCGAGCCCTGGCAGGAGTTCATCGCCGAGCTGTGCAGCGACGACTACCGGCATACACTGGCGCGCTTGTATGGCGCGCGCAAAATCAATTTGCGCTTCCACTGGCATTACACACCAAACGGTTGCTCTGTATCCCCCCATACCGACTCGGTGCGTGAACACGGCTCGCAGCTGTTTTATTTCAACAGGGAGGGAGAGTGGGAACCGGCCTGGGGTGGCGACACACTGGTACTGGATGACGGTGGCCGACTTGACTTTTCCAGCGCCCCCGCACTTGAGGATTTCGGCGGCGAGGTTGCCGCTTGTTCCCTGGGCAACTACAGCCTGATTTTTAAACGTACCCGCCATTCCTGGCACGCTGTACGCGAGATTAAGTGTCCGGAGGATCGCTTGCGGCGCGTGTTTATCGTGGTGGCCAATCCGGAAAACCTGTACAGGACTGTACGGGATCGGGTTATGCGGAAGAAAGTGCAGCGTTTTTAGGCGATAGTATTGACTCAATCGTGTATATGGTGAGTTGCAGTATAATTGATCCGCCGGCGGAGTTAACGATACTGTTGTGGGCGTCACTATTGTATGTCGCACAAGTTGTGCTGGCTTCCGCGGCCGCTGACACACAAAATGGCATGGCCTGGGGTCTTAGTAACCGTGATGATGTGCCGGCCTTGCCGCAATTCCTGGGGTGTCCCGCAAAACGACATCCCAACATCGGTGCTGGTGAACTTATTGAATCATTGATGCGGGATTAAGCGGATGCAGCCAGTGTTACTGAGGGTAACTCGCCGAACAGTGCCCGGTAATTCTGCGCGAAGCGGCTCATGTGACTAAATCCCAGCGCTTGAGCCGTGGCGGTTACCGAGCTTTGGGTCCTGTCGGCGCGGAGCAGGATTTTTTTGGCGGCGTTGAGTCGGTGAAGCCTAATATATTGCACCGGGGTTACATTCAATATCTCCCGAAAGGCCGTTTCCAGCGACCTCGCACTCGCGCCGGTAACCCCGGTCAGAGTTTCCATGCCCAACGGTGAGTCAAGATGTGCCTCGATGTAACTTCGCGCCTGCATCAGGCAGCGCAGGTGGTTTTTGCGTGCGAGGACTCCACGCGCAGGCCTTGAGTGCTTGGTCAAAGCGAGGCTCACGGTGGTGATAATGTAATCTTCGATCTCGCTCAGGCAAACAGCAAGTCTCGCCGACTGGGGGGCAGATCGGACGATATTTATCGCGTGGTGGGTGGCCCTTGTCAGAGCGACTAATGTGCCACTATCCAGGTTGGTCACGGGGGTCTCCGCGATCAAATGATGCAGTTCTTTTTTATTTGCCGCAGCGTGCAGGGCCTGATTGAATCGCGGCAAGGGGATGGTAAACACCAACATCCGCAAGTTCGCCGGGGTGCAAAAGAAAGTCTCGGCGTCGGGGGCTATCAGTCCGGCATTGTTTGCGCCGAATTCACGCCCCTGGAAAATACCTTTTTTGCCTGGGTTTAGCTGTAGTGCCAGCGCGGCATGATCGGGAGGTGGAATGCCTGACACAGACATTTCCCGGCTACAGTACTGGTCACTAATCCTGAGGTTCGAAGAAACGTACAAATCGAACCACGTCTCGAACGCGCCGGCCCCTTGCTGCTGATAATCTGTCTGCCAGTCATTATTACGCAGGGATATTTCATTGAGCTCCATACATTCATGGGAGGAGAATCGCGGCGGGGAGAGAAAACCATCTTCGTTTTCAGCCATGTGCGCTATCCGGTAGCTATTGATGCAAATCATATAATAGCAAAATTTGCGTAAAGCGGATATCGAAGCTATGGAATCTAGTTCATGGTTCTGCCTGAGTCTGAATCACATCAATAAAGGAGTCTCGAGCCATGGATCGTGCGCCACTTGTAATGGCTAAGGCAAAACGCAGTAAATCAGCTAATTCAACCCCTTCAGGCAGCGTAAAAGCACTCGCCCTGGCTGTCGGGCTATTCTCTTTATCCCTGAGCGAGGCGCAAGCCGCTGATGCCGCCGCGACGGCGCAATCCACCGCGAAGCAGCCGGCTATCGTCACCGGCGATAAGCTGAAGCAGAGCGTCTGGAAGCGCGACAAGCTCACCGGCGACTGGGGCGGGCTGCGCTCCGACCTCACCAAACACGGCCT
>QNFR01000175.1 GCA_003646405.1 Gammaproteobacteria bacterium | reverse complement strand
TGCCGGGGGTGGCGCCGCAGGTACTACTTGTGGCGGTGGTGCCACGGTGGCCGGATCTTGAATTCCCCCCGTTTCATAAAACCCCTTTTCAGTACTGGCCGCCCTGGCCGCCGCCTTCTCCCAGTCCTCCTCTGCCAGACTCAGGGCAGCCTGCGCCAACCCCAGAACAAGACAGATAATGGTGGCCGTACGCGTCACCATTGGGTGTTTTCCGCCACGTTGCTGGCCTGTGACTTCATGGCCAGGAGTTCTGCAATAGATTTATTCCGGGGGTTGCCAAATTCCTTCAACCAGGCCCAGTCCCCGGGCGCGTGCTCGATAAAAGGAGGGAGAATTTTCTCCATGAAATGCACCGCCAGTATGCGCATTTTAGGTCTGCATTCCTGTTCACTGGCATTGTCGGGTTGCTCGCCGATGTTCCACCACACCGTGCAGGGGTCAGTCTTCGCCAACTCGCTGGGACCAGTATCGCCACCATCGTTAGGCGGGCGCCAGTGAATATGTCCACCTGGCTTGTAGGTAATACGCGTGGCGTGACAGAACTTGCCATCGATATCCATGGCTTCCGGGTGCCAGGCGACGATTTCACCGCCAATTGCCACCGCATTTGGCTGGTGCGGTGGAGTCTGGCCCGGCGCGACGAAAAATGGCGGCCAGATGACATGCCCCATGGGTGGTTCCCCCGGCGCCCCGGTGGGTATGGGGGGCGAGGGCAGCGTGACCCGGCCGGTCACATCCAGACCGTCCTCGCCCGGCGGCACAGTAACCTGCCGCGGAAAGGTAAGGCCTGGTACGTTGCTGACAAAGATGCTGGTTGGCTGTTCGCTCTTGCATCTGTTGGTCACATGCAGGATGACGATGAAGGTCTCATTGAAATAGCGCTCGCGCCAGTCCCAATCCACACTGGCTGCCAGAGCCCCGAAGCTACCATCTGCGTGGGCTTGTTTGTTTTTACGTTCCCACTCTTTACCCGGGTCCTTGTCCGGGTTTTTCAGCGGGTGGCTCGAGTCGTAATAGGCTTCGTAGGGTATATTGTCTTCGCCGCCGTCATAGCCCTCGGGAGCAGCCTTGTCCGGGTCATGGCTCAGTCCGGGCGTGGACGGCTCACTGGTTTGGCCCTTGCTCGATTGCGGCTCGTAACCCGCATAGCCTGATCGTGCTGCGCTCTTCTTGGCGCTTACCGGCGCGCAGATAAAGACGATGACAGCGACTGGAATGACGAGTCGAAGTAGTAAACTATCGCACCTCATTGATACTCCACATGGTATTACGCGGCGGCGCAAAGGCGGGCGCGTGCTGTAATTCCATGCGTACAGTGCTGTCGATCCTGCGCGGCATACCCAGGCGCAAAACGCCCTGCCCTGTCTCCCATTCGACGTTGCGGATCAACCGATTGCTGTTGACCCCAACGATATACGCCAGCCCGAACTGACCGACCTCGAAAGTCTGGCTGGGCGAGCCAAAACTGCGAATCATCACCTCCCGAACCTGTTCGAAGTCTTGTTGTGCGGTCTGTGGGGTACCGTCATCAGCGAAATCGATGATCAACGTCACTTTATCCACCACCCTGTCGCGTTGCAGTAGCGCCACCCGCTGGCGCAGGGTAATCGACTGCAGCAGGGGTAACTCGTATATGATCACATCACCTTGGCGCGAGGGTGTCGGGGCACCGCTGGCGGACATTTTTTCCATCACCACATCCAGATTCTGCCCCGGTGCCAGGCGAACCAAAAGCGTCTGGTCGAGAATCAGGGGGCCGTCCAGACTAGCTGCCGGGTCGAGCCGGGCGGCAGAACTGCTGTACGCTGTGCTCTTGGCCGGCCTGTCTAGATACCAGGTCCAATACACTGATATTTTGCTGGCTTCGGTGTCATTGCCTTTATCCGGATCGCGGTCATACCAGGCACCGTCCAGGCCGATTTCATGCTGGCGGAAACTGTAATGGTAGTGCAATGACAGGCTCTGCGTGGACAGGCTCTGGGCACTGTTAACGTCCCGACTCTGGTCCAGATAGGCATAACTGGCTCGAAACGAATGTATGCTATCGGACAGGTTGACCGCGATAGTCGGTTCCCAGTCCTCACCCTCACCGGGCCCACTGTCAACATCCCGGTAGGTCAAGCCGGGGCTGATTGCACCGGTGAAATTGCTCCAGCTTACCAGCCGATTCAGGCTGACATCGACTTCTCCGGTGTCCGCATCATCGCCAGCCGCTTTGGAGTCGTCGCGGGAGGTCCAGCCGAGACGAAAGTCTATTGATGTAAGTTCGTTCAGCGGGGTGTTGGCACTGATATCGAGCACGTCGGATTCCCTGTCCAGGGTGTTGAAGTCGTCCTGGACTTCCTCATGAAACGCCCTGATCCGCCCGGTGACGGCTCCCGGGGCGATTGAAAACAGGTCGCCGGTGAAATCGACACCGTAAATATCCGTGTCCAGTTGATTAATGGAGTCCCAGCGGTCCTCGTAGGATTGTACCCGCCCACGCAAGCTAAGACCGTCGCGGAAGCGCCAGCCCACATGCCCCTCATAGGACCGCCGATCGTTGAAAACGACACTGCCGCGGGGCCGAAAATCATATCCGTACTCTTCGAAACGCAGGCGATAGCTGAGTTGCTGGTATGCCTGACCAATCAGTTCGGCATAGATGCCTCTGTCGTCTCGATTCTGCCCGTCCGCCGGATCAAAGTCACCAGCGTGATCGCCGTCAAACCAGGCGTACTCAGCTTCGAGATTGAAGTTATGACTACCCAGGTTAAAGTTGGTCTCGGCTGCGAGACTAGCGACCCATTGGTCCTGTTTCATGGAGTTGAAGATTTCAGGGTCGAATTCGCTGTACACAAGGTTCAGGTTCATACTGCCCAGGTCGCCGTTTTCCATCAACCATGAGGCGCCGGAACTGTTATCTTTTGACCAGTCCCAGTCGTTCCAGAGTGCCTGGTTTGCACCGCTGAACAATAGCAGGGAATGGCGGGTGTTACCCGAGCCCACTCGGGGCTGCAACTCAAACTGGACTCCCTTGAGCGAGCGCTGAAAGGTCCGATAGCTAAGGTAGGAGAAAACGTCGCCGCCCTCCGCCCTCATCGGCAGGTAACCCTCACCATCTTCATAAAACAAATTTACCCGCTCGGCCTGCAACCCATCATCGGGGAAACGATAATCAGAATCATTCAGCAGACCCTGCAGCTGGCCGCGAAATGTTTTATAGGCAGAGAAGCGCCTTGCTACATTGAGATTGAAATCGTCATACATCTGCCCGTCATCGAACTGGTAAGGGCTGCCCGCTATATCGCCGTCGATTTTGTAGTATTCGGCGCGCGCGGTATTGCTGCCGCTGACATCCCATTCATCCCACTCCCCTGCGGTCACGCCATAGGAAAGGACCGCGGCCATGCAGGCCGCGAGGCGCCCGTTCATGAACCACCTCCCGGCATTTCCTCCCGGAACTTCAGAATATACTCCGTGGTGCCGGGCAGTCTAACCAGCCCGGTATTCGGATCGTTGTATTCAAGCTGTGTGCGCACTGTGACCGATACCCTGCTAACCCGCACATCCATACCGGTCGCTGGCTCCTGCTCATGGTATTGCTGCAGGGTCTGTACGCCGCTGACTGCAAGAATTCGCACAATAGCGTCCCTGGGTACCAGGGTATCGATCACGTCTTCGAGTCGGCTGGCGTCGTAGAAGTCCTTACTCAGGTAGGCCTGCATTTGCGGTGTGGACCACTGCTCCATAATCTGGTCTACCGCCTGATTTATCAGTCGTTTATCGACTGAAATGAACTGCTGTACCGTGCTGGCCCCTTCCGGCACCAGAGATGACGAGCGAATCTGTTTAAGGGTGCGAAACTCTCTCGCGGATGCCGGAGCCACCAGAATCAGCGCCAACAGCGCCATGCAGGTAAGTGGTCGCCCCTTCCATGAAGAAAAAAGTGAGGAGATGTTGCTTACACGTTTAATGTTCATAGCTACCTCCTCAATTTTGCAGGGTCAGGGTGATGGAAATGTTCTGACCGCCCAGGGAGTTGCCGCTGCCGTCCTCGGCTTCTGCGCGGATAGTGCTGCCAAGTGTGCGCGAGCCACCCGACGGCGGCAGGGAGCCAAATCCCGCGCACGTAAAGCGAACGGTGACCTGCAGT
>QNFR01000174.1 GCA_003646405.1 Gammaproteobacteria bacterium | reverse complement strand
CGCCGAGGCCAATCAGCAATGCTACGGCGATAGCGGTCATACCAATTACAAATTCCATTACTTAACTCCAGTTTCAGTGATGTGCCTAACAAAAAAAACTAATTAAAAACTTACGAATAAAACCCAATAAATATCTTTAACAATACCGCCTAGTGGTGCGTCTGAGCCATGCTCAGGTACACGATCGACAGCATCATGAAAATAAACGCCTGCAGGGTGATGATCAGGATATGGAACACGGCCCATCCAAAGTGCATCAATTGCCCACCGACGAAAGCCAAACCGCCCACCAGGAACAGTTCTGCCAATATCAACCAAAGGGTTTTCTTGTTATCAAGTTTGCCCTTGAGGTTCATCCACAGGGTGACAAAAACAGTCGCCGTGGACAATAACCAGAACCAGGCCGGGATATGCTCACCAAATACCGAGCTTAAACCCGCGCCGACAAAACCTGAACCCGCTGTAAAAATCAGCGCAATCAGGATAAAGATCAATTCACCCGCGTACATATTGCCGAACAAGCGCAAACCCAGTGATACCGGCTTGGCCAGCAGGGATACGATTTCCAGCATGAAATTAAATGCCATCACAAACGGCCATACCACCTTTGGCATGCCCAACTGCTCAGGGTTTAGCGGGTTAAATACCAGCTCGGCAAGAAAGCCCTTCACACCCTTAGAGCGAATGCTGTAGAAAATGATCAGCACGAACACCGCAATGGCCATACCCATGGTCGCGTTGACGTCAGTTGTCGGGACAACTTTCTGATAGGGGATGCCGGCACTCGTGGCTATAAATGGCAGCACATCAACCGGGATCAGATCCATCAGGTTCATGAAGAAAATCCATACAAACAGTGTCAGCGCCAATGGTGCGATCAAACGACTGGTGCCGTGGAAGGATTCTTTGACGCTGGTATCGACGAATTCAACAATGGATTCAATCAATGCCTGGCCGAGCGAGGGAACACCGGAGTTGGCTTTTTTTGCAACACTGCGAAACATGAAAAAGAAAGAAAAGCCAAGAATCAGGGACCAGGCCAGTGTATCCACGTGGAATGCCCAGAAACCCATTTCGGCAGCCTCGGCAGCGCCATGGGCGATACCCCAACTGCCATCGTCGTGCTGGCCGAAGGTCAGGTTCTGTAAATGGTGCTGTATGTATTCGCCCGATGTAGGCGCTTCGCTTGCGCTTGACATGTATTAAAGTCCGCTACTAATCAGTCCGCTATTTACGTTTCTTCCCACCGGGAAGGTTTGTCCAAATCCCAAAAATTCAAGACTGCCCCATCACTACCGGAGGAACAATCCCAGGCGTCCGCTGAAAAGCACCACCACCATACCGGTAAAAAACCATCCGGGGGCAAGGGGCTTGACCCAAACAAATACCACCACACATATCAGCGCGGTTAACAAAATCTTTCCCACTTCCGCTATAACGGCCGTGCGTAGAAAAGCGGCGCTGTCCGAACCGATTTTCGGCGTTACTACCAACGCGAAAAACAGCACGGGAATAAACGCCGCCAGGCTCCCGAACATGGATGAATAAGCGGCAACCTGACCAACCAGTAACAAGCTACCGGCCAGCAACAGGGACACCATTGACTGGACCCTCAAACTCCGGCCTATTGCCAGGTTTGATACTACGTTATTGGGGTCCGTCATACACCCAGGCTCTTCCCTTACTTCATATCATTGGCGCACTGCCACATGACAGGCCAGCATCAGCCGAACATTTTAGCATTTCGGAAGCTGGCGGAGCAATCCGAATATGCGGTTTTTTATGGGTTTTTTAGCAAACCCCGGTCAATTGACCTTAATATCAGTCGTCAATACGATTTCAGACTTCAAAGATGCCGTGATCAGGCATATTTGCTCTGACTTTTCCAATAGCCGCTGGGCAAGTTCAAGTCTCGCGCCATCGGGCACATGCAAAACGGCATGAATATTAAAACCTGTAAAGAAAGTTACACGCTCGGGACGCTCCAGTACACCATCCACATTGCACTCAAGTGAGGTCCATTCAAATTTTGATGCCCGCGCAATGGCCCGAAAGCTCAATATAAAACAGTTGGCAACCGTGGCCGATAACATGGTCTCTGGCGACCAGATTCCCTCGGGCCCACCAAACTGTGGCGGCGATGCCGTATCCAGATCCGGTAAGCCTTCGCCACTGACGATGACACTGCCTTCGTTGCCGCCAGTCGCGCTGGCGAGATAATGATGGGGATAGCCTTGCATATTAATTGCCTTATCAATGAATTAATTGGAAACAGGTGACAGCATAGCGGTAAAAGAGGGGTGCGCGTTTGACCTTGGTCAATTATGGATTGATCTGATTCATTAGGCCAATGGCTCCTATCGCCGACGGCGTGGGACTCTTGTGGGAAATCGCCGGGGTGTGGGGTTCTTGTGGGAAATCGCCGCGGGGCGCGCCTCCTACAATTCACCCACGCGGTGTGGGGTTCTTGGGGGAAATCACTGCGGTGTGGGGTTCTTGTAGGAGGGGCGCCTCGCCGCGATTCTTGAGCGTTGTGCAAACCTGAAACAATCGCGCCGCACATCCCTGTGCTCTATCGCGATATACCGTTCATCCTGAACATAATCGCGGCGAGGCGCCCCTCCTACTCGGTGTTTAAACCCATTTGTTCGAGGATACCCTCTAGTTCGTCGGTCGAGTTATAAGCAATGACCATTTTGCCTTTACCCCCGGTGCTATGACTTAGCTTTACCCTTGCGCAGAGTTTTTCCGCCAGCTTATCCTGCAGATGCTGAATATCGGGATCAATGGTTTGTGGTTTTCGTACCGGTGGATTTTTCATCCGTCGTACAAGCTTTTCGGTCTCTCGTACCGATAAACCCTTGCTAACCACTTCCCTTGCTGCTTTTGCCTGCAGTGATGGCTCCAGTGTTAACAGCGCACGTGCGTGCCCCATTTCCAGGTGCCTGGCATCCACAAGCTCCCGGACATCCTCTGACAGCTCAAGCAGGCGCAACAGATTGGAAACAGCCGAGCGTGAGCGACCTACCGCATCACCAGCTTCCTGGTGGGTCATCTGGAATTCCATCACCAGCCGTTTTAGTGCCGTTGCCTCTTCAATGGGGTTCAGGTCTTCCCGCTGAATATTCTCAACCAGCGCCATTGCGATGGCAATTTCATCAGGAACATCGCGGACGATTGCCGGGATTTTTTCAATACCGGCGATCTGAGCAGCACGCCAGCGTCGTTCGCCGGCAATCAGCTCGTAATTATTATCACCTGCCGCGCGCACGACCACCGGCTGGATGACACCCTGATGACGGATAGACTCCGCGAGTTCTTCGAGGCGGTCTGCATCAAAAATAGAGCGTGGCTGGTATGGCCCCGGACTAATGATGTCTAAAGGCAATGCCCTTAATGAATCCCGGCCGGATGATTCAGACGATGCATTCTCCACTGCGTGCTGCAAGGCGGATTTACTCAACATCGAGCTCAGATTACGACCAAGGGGGTTCTTTTTTTGTACCATTTAACTAAATTTCCAAAACTGGCTAAACATATTATCAATTTTTTGGGTGGTGGACATGAATGTGCGGCGCGATTGTATCAGGTTTGCACAACGCTGAGAGAATCGCGGCGGGGCGCCGCTCCTACAGGTTACCCCCGCGGTGTGAGGCTCTTGTAGGAGCGGCGCCTCGCCGCGATTGTGTCAGGTTTTTACCCGACTTGTCTTTTTCGGTTTCTGCGTAGCATTTCGCCAGCGAGACTGAGGTAGGCCAGGGACCCGCGGGATGTGGGGGCGTACCGCATTACCGGCAGGCCATGGCTGGGCGCTTCTGCTACCCGCACATTACGGGGTATCAGCGTACGGTAAACCCGGTCACCAAAATGCTGCAGCAACTGTTCTGACACCGCCCCGGAAAGGTTATTGCGACCGTCATACATGGTGCGCAACAAGCCCTCGATATCAAGACCCGGGTTGACGCTGCTTCGCACCTGCTCAATGGTTTCCAATAATGAAGCAAGGCCTTCAAGCGCGTAATACTCACATTGCATTGGAATCAACACGCTATTGGCCGCCGTCAAAGCATTCAGGGTCAGCATGTTCAGCGAAGGCGCAATCAATGATGACCCAGGCGTATTGATGGGCAACATTTTCCAGCGCTTCTT
>QNFR01000173.1 GCA_003646405.1 Gammaproteobacteria bacterium | reverse complement strand
TAAGGCCGACTTGCAGCAGGCGCTGGGGCTGCAAGTGCGGCCGGACTGCCCGCTGCTGGGTTTTGTGGGTCGCCTGGTGGAGCAGAAGGGGTTGGAGCTGATGCTGCCAGTCCTCGAACAGATACTGGCCAGCCCCGCCCAGTTGGTCTTGCTGGGTACGGGCGACTCGACCTATGAAAAACGTCTGCAAGCCCTGGCCACCGCGCATCCGGACTCCATGGCCGTGGTATTGGCCTATAACGAGACCATGGCTCACAGGATTGAAGCAGCGGCGGATATTTTCCTGATGCCGTCCCTGTTCGAGCCCTGCGGGCTCAACCAGTTGTACAGCTTGCGCTACGGCACTTTACCTGTAGTAAGAGAGGTTGGCGGACTTGCCGACACGGTGGTGGATGCCAATGAGCAGACCCTGGAGGCGGGCACAGCCACCGGCTTCGTGTTCCGCCGGCCGATGTCAGGTAAACTGCTGGACGCAGTACAGCGCGCCATTGGACTGTGGCATGAGTCCGCTACCTGGAGGCAATTGCAGCACAATGCCATGGACCAGGATTTTTCCTGGCAACAAAGTGCCGACCGCTACCTGGAGCTATACCGCTCCGTAACAGATTGATGAGGTAATCACAGATCATGCCCGGTTCCACGTTTCCACTTGAAGTACAGCCCCGCATCCCCCCTGAGTTGGCGCGCCTGCAGGAGATGGCCAACGACCTGGTGTACAGCTGGGATCGCTCCATCCGTTCCTTGTTTCCTCGCCTGGACCGGGAGTTGTGGGATGTCTGCGAGCACGCCCCCAAAGCCTTTCTCAAGCGGGTTTCCCAGCACCGGCTGGACGAGGCGATCGCAGACCGCTCCTATATGGAGGAATACCGCCGGGTTACCTCAGCTTACGATGCCTATCGGGCGCACGGGATTCGGCCTGAATTGACTGAATTTTTCAACCACGAGGAAGACCTGATCGCCTACTTCTGCCTGGAGTTCGGTTTTCACGAGAGCTTTCCCATCTACTCCGGTGGCCTGGGAATTCTGGCCGGTGACCACTGCAAGGCCGCCAGCGATCTCGGTCTGCCCTTCGTGGCGGTCGGTCTGCTATACGATATGGGGTATTTCAACCAGACCATCGACGGCAATGGTCACCAGCAGGTCACCCACATCCGCTCCCATCCTCATGATCTGCCGGTGGTGCCGACTCTCACCGAGTCGGGGCAGCACCTGACTTTGGACCTGGACTTTCCCGGTCGCACGCTCAAAGTTCAGGTGTGGACGGCCCAGGCGGGGCATATCAAGCTGTATCTGCTCGATTCCAACGTACTCGACAACAGCGAGCAGGATCGGGCGATTACCTACCAGTTGTATGGCGGCGACAAGGAAATGCGCTTGCAACAGGAGATGATATTGGGTGTGGGTGGGGTACGGATGTTGCGCGCCCTGGGCCTGCGGCCCACCGTGTGGCACATTAACGAAGGACATGCCGCTTTTCAGATCCTGGAGCGTTGCCGTTTGCGTATGCAGGAGGGCCTGGATTTCTACAGCGCCCTGGAACTGGTGGCGGCAGGCACAGTATTTACCACCCATACGCCGGTGCCGGCAGGGCATGATGTTTTTGACAAGCAGTTGATCATGAAGTACTTCTCTGAAATTCCCGAGGCGATTGGCCGGGATATGGGGCAGGTGTACGCGCTGGGGCTTAACGGCGATGACGGCTTCAACATGACTTGCCTGGCCCTGCGCTGTACCCGCTTCCACAACGGCGTCAGCCGTATTCACGGTCGGGTGGCCGCAGAAATGGAGGCCGCGCTCTGGCCGCAAATTCCCCATCGGGAAAATCCCATTACCCATGTCACCAACGGGGTTCACCTGCAAACTTTCCTGGCCCGGGAGTGGGTCAGTCTGTTCGACCTGCGCTTCGATGACTGGCGCAATGAACTGTTGAATGAGGAGTACTGGGAACGCCTGGAAGAAATCCCCGATTACCACTACTGGAGTATTCACAAGGCCCTGAAGCAACAGTTGCTGCAGCGTGTACATGATTCAGTGATAAAGCAACAGCGCCGCAATGGTACCAGTGACGCCGTTATCCAGCGCATGGTGCGCCATGTGGACGGTTCCGAGTCCGATGTGCTGGTGATGGGTTTTGCACGGCGCTTCGCCACCTACAAGCGGGCCGGCATGCTCTTTGCCGACCCGGATCGATTGGTGCGGTTGCTCAACGATCCGGAGCGCCCGGTGGTGATCATTTTTGCGGGTAAGGCGCACCCCCACGACGAGCCCGGCCGTCATTTGATCAAGCTTATTCATGACTATTCCATGCAACCGGAGTTTGTCGGCAAGATCCTCCTGCTGGAGGGCTACGACATGGCCATGGGCCGGAAGATGGTTGCCGGTGTGGATGTCTGGCTCAACACCCCGGAGTACCCTTTGGAAGCCAGTGGTACCTCGGGCCAGAAAGCCGGTCTGAACGGGGCGATTAACCTCAGTGTGCTGGACGGTTGGTGGGCCGAGGGTTACAACGGCAGCAATGGTTGGGGGATTACACCCCGGGATTCGCGCTTTGGTCACGAACACCGTTTCCGGGAGGAAGCTAACGATCTGCTCAATATCATGGAGCACGAGATGCTCCCCATGTATTACCGGCGCGACGGGGGTGGGTATTCCGAGGAATGGGTGAAGATGTCCAAGGAATCGATGAAATCCACCATTCCGCGGTTCAATGCCGAGCGCATGCTGATGGATTATGTGAAGAAGTTGTACTGGCCGGCACGGCAACAGCGGCGCAAGCTGCAGGCCAACGGCGCCGAGTTGGCCCGCGACTTGTCGCAATGGAAACAGCGGGTGCGCCATGCCTGGCCCGGGGTGAGCTTACAATTGATGCTGCAACCCCCGGCACATCTTTACCACGACGAAGAAATCGTACTCAGGGTGCGTGCCAACCTGAACGGACTGCAGGCTGCGGATGTTAAACTGGAGTGTCTGCTGGGCCGCGAGTCAGCGGGTGGTGAGTTCGAAGTGAAGCAGTTGGCTGCAATACCGACCACCGGGGTCGATGGCGAGTTCACTGAATTCGCGATAAACCTGGCTCCCGAGATCGCCGGCAAGCAGTCCTACAAATTGCGCATGTATCCCGTCAATGAAGCCATGAGCCACCGCTTTGAACTGGGCTGCATGATCTGGGTTTAGTCCTGGTGATTCTGGTGTGGTACCTGATATATGGAACTGATAGTTTTCGATCTCGATGGCACTCTGCTGAACAGCAAGTCAGAGGTGTCAGGGCACACTCGCGATACACTGCAGCGGCTGCGTCGGCGCGGCATTGCCTATACGGTTGCTACCGGTCGAACGCTGCACGCTGCTCGCGACCTGTTGCACGGTCATGGCTTCACACTGCCGCACATCTATAAAAATGGTGTTGTAATCTGGCAACCGGAGGACGATCAATACCGCCACAGCAACCTGCTGACCAACCCCGAAATAAAACACGTGGTTGAAGCGCTTATGGATCAATCGGTCACACCCTTTATTTTCACCGTCGAGCCGGGCAATCGGCATGCGGTTTACCATCCGCCGCTGCAGACAGACGCAGAGCGCCGCCTGGCGAATATGTTTGCCAGAGATCGCGGCTTGCCGGTATTGCCAATAGCGCGGATGGCAGCCGATGCAGATATCACCAATATCAGCGCCCTGGGCCCCCGCGCAGCGATTGAAACGGTAGAGGAGTTGGTGCGCTGTGAGGAGCGTCTGGTGGCCTATGCCGGTACCGCGATCGAGGGCGAAGGCCTGTACTGGGTCGATATACACCACAGTGCCGCCAGCAAGGGCGGTGCGGTCGCGCAACTGAAGAGTGACCTGGGGGTGAGCCGTGTCATCTGCTTTGGCGACAGCGACAACGACCTCAGCATGTTCGCCCTGGCCGATGAAAGTTACGCACCCAGCAATGCCAGGGACGCGGTGAAGGCCGCGGCTACGGCAGTCATCGGCCACCACGATGAGGATGGCATCTCCGAATTCCTGCGTGAGCGTTTCAATCTTTAGTTGAAACTATTGCCAATATTGCGCCCAGTGCAATAACAACATAGATCAGAACCGCAATGAACACAGCGGAATAAATGGCCCTGGGGATATTTTTATCCGGATGCTCCATTTCATTGATTGCGTTGATAACG
>QNFR01000172.1 GCA_003646405.1 Gammaproteobacteria bacterium | reverse complement strand
TTGGAAACGCGAGCACAATGAGGATGAGCCCTTTGAAATGCGCGTAAGCGACAAGGATATGAAGGAAATCCGCGATCGCGTGGCAAAGGAATTCGCTAAAGAGTTCACCAAGGTGCTGTCCACTGAGGGCGGCCATGAGGTGGTGAAAGATGCGGGTGAGGGGGTGCTTATACTGCGCCCCGCCATTATCAATCTGGATGTCACGGCGCCAGATCTTATGACAGCTGGCATGAGCCAGACCGTTGTGGCCTCGGCCGGTTCCATGACGCTGTATCTGGAGTTATACGATGGCAAGACCAACGCGATTATCGCGCGCATCATAGACCCTGAAGCGGCGGACAACGTGGGTATCGCCCAGGTAGCGAACCGGGTGACCAACACCGCTGATTTCGATCGTGTGCTGCGCCGCTGGGCGGAAATTCTGAACAAGCACTTGGCGCAGGTGAAGAAGTAGTACATTGTACGAATCAATATGAGGCGGAAGTGGCTGAAATGAAAAAAGCCGCGTAACTGGGTTGTAAAGAGATACGTGGACCACGTCAGATTAGTTATACTATTGTATATACGGCTTGTGTGGTGCTAGTATGCACCATTGCATGGCCGGGAGGGTGATTAGATGCGAACCAATATCAGAAAATGGGGCAATTCCGCCGGTACTGTTATTCCTGCAAGGGCATTGGCCAAAGCTGGTTTCAGTCTTGGTGATACCGTGGAGATTATTGCGGTGGATGGCCAGATCGTTATTAAGCAGGCCACACCAAAATACAACCTGGATGATCTTCTCGCAAGCAGCCCCAGGAAAGCGTTCGAGTTAGACGATGAAGATCGCGCCTGGCTGTATGATGAGTCTGTTGGCAAGGAAGCTGATTAATGGCATATGTGCCAAAAAGAGGTGATATTGTCTGGACAGACTTTGATCCATCCGCCGGTCATGAGCAAGCGCATAAGCGACCTGCGCTGGTGTTGTCACCTGAACCATTCAACAAAAAAATCGGACTGGCACTTGTGGCCCCGATCACCAGTCGGGAGCGTGGTCATGGATTTGAAGTCAAGCTCACAGACACCCGGACCCAGGGTGTGGTTTTGTGCCAGCAAGTGAAGACCATCGATTATTCTTATCGCGGCATTCGGCTTATTGAGTGTGCGCCTTCATGTGTTCTAGATGAGGCACTGGCCAAAGTCAGAGTTCTGGTGAATTGAAGACTGTGGTACCCCCAGGGAATTCTGCGCGACGCCCAGTGCCTGCGAGGGCATTTGCCCGTATATGGCTTTCCGGTTGGAGTGGATTCTATGAGGATGAAAATGATGAAAAACGTCAATACATTGCTCAAAAGCAGGAGCATGTTAATCACCTGGACCCTGTACTCTGCGCTGGCGGCGGGTAGCGCGGCGGCGGATTCCCCGGGGGAACCCGGCCAAAGCTCCGGCAAAGCGAACCCGCTCAAAAATGTCTATTTCGGCGAGCAGCATCTGCACACGGCGAATTCGCCAGATGCTTTCGCCATGGGCACCCGCAATACCCCTGACGATGCCTACCGTTTCTGTAAGGCTGAGGCTATCAAAAAACTTGTCGATGGCACGACGGTACAGAAAAAAACACCCTATGACTGGTGCGCGGTGACCGACTACGCCGAGTTCCTGGGCATGCTTCCGCTGATGATAGACAAGACCAACCCCCTGGCTGACACACAGATCGGCAAGTTGATCAATTCGGGTGATCCGAAGGACGGCGCGGAGGCCTTCCAGATCATCATTTCCTCGGTCTCTGCAGGCAAGCCACCTTCATACCTGATGGATCCAAAGACCATGTCTTCGGTCTGGGAAACGCAGAAGGCCGTCGCCAACAAGCACAACGATCCGGGTGTATTTACCACCCTGATCGCGTTTGAATGGACCATCGATCCCGATGGCCCAGAATCTTCACCACAATGTGTTCTTCCGCGACGACAAGGGGCCGGAGTCGGTCTACTCGTCACTCGATTCCGTAAGGCGGGAAGACCTGTGGACCTACCAGGAAGTGCAACGTAAGGAGGGGCATGAAAATTTCTCTATCCCGCATAACGCCAATGTCAGTAATGGTCTGATGTTCGCCCCGACCGACTCCGACGGGAAGACCATAGACGTGCATTGGGCAAAACGATCAAATCTCAATTCGGTGGCCACCGAGATAATCCAGACCAAGGGCGCCTCGGAAACCCATCCCGCACTGTCGCCGAACGATGAATTCGCGGGTTTTGAGACCAGCTACAAACACCTGCTCGGCTCGGGCGGCGTTGTCAGCAGGATCAATAATGGCTACGTGCGCCGGGCCTTGACCGACGGTGTCGGTTTTCAGGAAATGATGGGCGCCAACCCCTGGAAGCTGGGCATCGTTGCCGGTGCGGACTCACACGATGCTTTTTCGGATAACGAGGAGTTTAATTACACGGGCGTACATGGCAATACCGATAACACCCCCAAGATTCGCTTAACATCGGGCACAACTGTGGCTGGCGAACCGCCAACACATTTTGGTACGCCGGGTACTACCGCAGTCTGGGCACCTGAGAACACCCGTGAGGCGATCTTCGATGCCATTAAGAATAAAGAAACCTACGGTACCTCGGGTACCTTCATCCGCCTGCGCTTTTTTGGTGGCTGGGGCTATTCGAAGAACCTGGTTAAAGACAAGAACTTTGTCCGGAAGGCTTATAAAGAAGGTGTGCCCATGGGGCAGGATTTACCGAAAAAATCAGGTGTGGCACCGACCTTCGCGGTATGGGCGCTTAAAGATCCCGAGAGCGCCAACCTCGATCGCGTTCAGATCATCAAGGGCTGGTACAAAGACGGTCACCCGTGGGAGAAGGTTTTTGACGTGGTCTGGTCAGATAACCGCAAGATAGATGCCAAAACCGGTAAGCTGCCGGCGGTAGGTAATACGGTTAATATCAAGAATGCCAGCTACATCAATAATATTGGTGATACACAGCTGTCGGCGGTCTGGACAGACCCGGACTTTGACCCCTCTCAGCATGCGGTCTACTACGCACGCGTGATCGAGATCCCGACACCGCGTTGGACCACTTTTGACGCCAAAGCGTTGGGCGTCGAACCGCCGGCGGATGTCCCCGCGATCATCCAGGAGCGCGCCTGGTCATCACCGATCTGGTACACGCCGGAAGCCAAGCTGGTAAAGAGGCAGGCTTTCTATCCCGGCCTGAAAGCGTACCTGCCCTAGCGACTAATAGGGACTAATAGGGGACGCTACCCTTTCTAATAGGGGACGCTACCCTTTTCATCTCAATTGTTTCACAATACACGTCATATAACGCATTGCGTTATATGACGTGCTGCGTTATTGTTGTGGCATGATCAATTCGTTCAAGGATCGAGCAACCGAATCTATTTCACTCGGCAAACGGGTGCGAGGTTTGCCGGATGATATTCAGCAACGCGCTCGCCGCAAACTGAGGATGTTGGATGCCGCGATGATCATTGAAGACTTGTTGGTGCCCCCATCTAATCGACTGGAGAAACTCAAGGGTGATCGTCGCGGCCAGCATAGTATTAGAATCAACAAGCAGTGGTGTATTTGTTTTGTCTGGAAAGGTGCCCGCGCCCTGAATGTTGAGATCGTGGACTACCACTAGAGGTGTAAAATGTTAAAGAATATACATCCCGGTGAGATCCTCCTGGAGGAGTTTCTACTGGAATATGACATCAGCCAAAATCGCCTGGGCCGCGAAATTGGTATGTCTCCGCGCGCTATTAATGAGATTGTGCACGGTAAACGCTCTATCACCGCCAATTCGGCACTGCGCCTGGCCAGGTATTTCGGTAACTCCCCGCAGTTCTGGCTGAATCTGCAAACAAGCTATGATCTGGAAGAGGCAGCGAAGTCAGTCGATCTCAGAGGTATCAAGGGAATACAGGCTGCCTGACATTGCAGAAAGGATAGCGTCTCTTTTTCTACCCACATTCATGCGCTGCGTGGCGCGCTGACCGCACTGGGGCTCGCCTTTCCCGTCACTTCTTCTGTGGATGACCCGAAATACCTGAGCTGACACTTTATTTGGTCTATAATTAGCTCCAGCGTTACCGGGTCTGGTTCGTGTAAAGGATGATTGCTATGCGTAACCGGCCATAGTAGGCCGTTATTCTCCTCCCGCTGACACTCGGTATTCTCCTCCCCGTACATTTCATATTCGATAGGGGGAGGAAATATGGGCAAACTGAACAGACCGGTAGTCAAGC
>QNFR01000171.1 GCA_003646405.1 Gammaproteobacteria bacterium | reverse complement strand
CGGCAATACCGGGGTGACATCCACCGTTTTATTTTGCCGCACCGGCACTTTCCAGGTGACGTCTACCCAACCGTCTTCGCGCTCGTTAATATCCAGCATCGCCGGGCGAAACTCATCGGCAAAGACACCCGTTGATGCGCCAAACAGCACCACAAAATGCAACAGACAGTAGATAAGCCCCCGCCAGACAGGATTGCCCGCGGCGGCGGCCGATCTCATGACGCACTTCCGGTAACGGGACTTTCTTTAACCGCGGCGCCCTGCCCCGTGCGCTGGAGGCTTTCCGGCGCCAGATCATTGTCTTCCACGACAATGTCATAACGACTCTTGAGCGCGTCGTAGAATTTCTCGTTGAAGGCCTGCGTTTGCTCCGCCTGCCAGGCCTCCAGAGCCCGGGGCCGCACCACCTCGTCCGACAAAACCGGCGGCGGCGCCTGCGAGTGGTCATAGACATAGACCAGATGCACACCAAAACCGGATAATACCGGGCCGTGCCACTCGCCTGGCGCGAGTTCCATCAGCGAGGTCGCAAAGCCGCTTCCCAATTGCTTGCGAATCTCCAGCTCGGTTGCCGACTGGAAGTAGCTCTGCAGCATGAACTGGTCTCCCGCCTGTAACGTCTTGGGGTCGGGCACACCCGCCTGTTGCAGCTGCGCGAGCACAGCGGCCGCATCATCCAGGGTGGTCTCGTCACGCGCATCGGGATCAAAAAAGATCTGCGTAAAAGTCAGCAGGTCAGGTGAGCTGAACTCCTCGATATTTTCCTGAAACCAGGCCTCCAACTCAGCGTCTGTCGGCTCGATGACACGGGCCAGGTCGCTGGTCATAAACTCCAGTTTCTGCGCCATGCGCCGCCGGGTAATAGGGTCGTCCTCATTCAGGCCCAGGGCGACGGCCTGGCGATAGAGAATTTCCTCGCGCACGTACTGATTGATGACGCCGTCGAGCTCTGCCCGTGTAGGTGGGCGATTCCAGCGCGACTGCCACTGGGCGACATAGCCATTGATGCGGTTGGCGCCGACCAACACGGTCAGGTCCGCATCCTCCTCGGGTGGCGCGCCGAATAGATCATAGGCGCCGTAGATACAGGCGCCAATCAACAAAAACTGGATCAATGGCTCTTTGAACAGCCGGACTAATACGTGACTCACTAAAAGGTCCTTGAGATGTTTGTCTTAGGAAATAAAAAAGCAATTTCCGGGTAATTTCCGGGGACACAATACTTAATTCGGTCCGCTCCAATAAATAGCAATAAATAGGGACGCTACCCTTTTATCGTAAAAAAGGGGACGCAACCCTTTTTAAAATGGGGACGCTACCCTTTTATTAGAAAAAGGGTAGCGTCCCTATTTATTGTGTCCCCGGAATTTCCCCCGGAATTTCTCGGAGGAACTATCGGGGCGCCCGTCTTAGTCCACACGTTTGATAACTGGCAATTTCCAGGTTTTATCCAATATAGACTTGCCAGGTCCATAGGTTCTCATGATCGGCCAGAATGGGCCTTCCGGCGCGGGCAGCCAATTACTCTCTTTGTCTTTGCCTGGTGACTTGGCTTGCAAATACAAGGTGATAGAGCCGTCTGGCGCACTCTTCAAACCCGGGGTGGCACTACCGATAGAATAGCGGTCGATGGGGTTGTCCACCAACCAGCGCTGTGGCAACTTGTACATCGTCATCGACCAGAAGTTTTTTGCCGGAGGTAATTTATCGCCAGCAAAAGTCATTACGTAGTTGTGCTTACTGCCATCAAATAATTCACCTTTATCATCTTTGGCGGTGGCAAAATAGACAGACACCTTTTCCACGTTGCCAAAGATGCCGACCATGATACCTAGTGCGCGGTTGAAGTAGTCTTTGTTAGTATCCTTGCGGGAGCGGAAAAACAGCGACGGATCGGTAATATGTTGAGACGCTTTCTTTAACTCGGCTTGCGCGTCCGACATGCCCAACGCCATGGCCGCTTTAATTTCATCGCTGAGCTTGGCATCTGTGCCCAAACCAATTTTCGCCATACGATCCAGTACCGGCTTGTCTTGTGGATTTGGTGTGGTGAACTGTAGCAGGAAATTGGTGTAGTCCCAGAATTCCGGGGTATTTTGTGAACCTTCTTTCCAGGGTTTCCAGTCAATTTTTGCTGCGGATGCCGGAGCTGGTTGACCCAAAAATGCGCTCAGCGGTTGCAGCTTGTATTCGTGCTGGATCTTTACCACATTCGGCAAATCTTTGGGCTCTATCAGTTGGGTGCGAGTTAGGGACCCCAAAAAACTGCTGTCACCCTGGATTACTTTTGTAATGCCTCTCGGCAGGTCGCCTTTCCAAACAGGAGAAGCCAGCAATACACTGACCCCATTATTTCCCTCTTCGACGGAACCGGCATTACCAATAACAAAGCCCCACATATCGTCCCATTGACTGGTATAAAAACGATTCTTCTCAATTTTTGGTATGGTCAACACCCAGGGCTCGGCACGCATATCAACCCATGCGTACGAGTAGGGAGTATCGTTGTTCGGTGTAACGATGTCTGTATCTTTTGGTGTGGACGTTCCAAGGTGTAGCCATTTGCCAAAGCCCCCGCTGTAGGACTTGGACGTTGGGTCGATCGCCTGCAAGTACATGGTGCGGTAGTACATTACCAACGGGTAGTTAAAGATGTAGGCCTCTTGAGCGATAGCCCTGGCCTCGTCAGGGGTTAACGCCTTATTTGCAAACGTATTTTGGGCAAAGCCTACCTGAACCATGAAGAGCACTATCAGTAGCAATTTGTTCTTTGAGCGTCTAAATAAGGTCACTTTCTTCTCCTGTGTAACTGAGTCCGAATGGGCTCTATTATACGTCTACACATCTAATATTCCCGGGACGCTACCCATTTCGATACCTGACCCCGGAACCGCGCTTTTTAAGGCAGAGTCTGCTGCAGGCCGGGGTAAAACGCCGGTCTCTTGATCAGGTTCGCTTCCGGTGTATACCAGATCGGTGAAGACCAGGCGCGTTCCTGCAGCGTGGCCGGCACATTTGCCGGTGGTGCAACGCCCAGCTTGGCCGCATCGTAGGTGGTCCAGCGCGGCGTCGGGATCTCGATCACCCGTGCATAGTAAACTGCGTGCTGGCTCGCTTCGAAGTCCGGGTCGGTCCACACGGCACCAAGCTGCGTGTCGCCAATGGTGTTTTTATAGGTGGCCTTTTTAATGTTGACGGTATTGCCAACGGGTGGCACCTTGCCGGTCTTGGCATCGACCTTGCGCTTGTCAGACCAGGCCACGTCATACACTTTCTCCTGGGGTTGGCCGTCCTGTCTGTACCAGCCCTTGACGATCTGGATGCGGTCGAGGTTGCCACTGTTGGGGTCTTTCAGCGCCCAGACGGCGAAGGTCGGCGCCTTGGAAGCCTTCTTCGGCAGGTCGCCGCCCATGGGGACACCGCTGGCGTAGGCTTTCTTGACGAAGTCCTTGTCTTTCACCAGGTTAGCCGGGTAATCCCAGCTGCCGAAAAAACGCACGCGGATCATGGTGCCGGAAGTACCATAGGTCTCCTTGCGTTTGATGCCATCCCAGATTGCCGTACGGGTGTTTTCCGGTGCCCAGACCGCGGTGGTACCGGATGTAGACCATTTCAGCCCCGGCTCGCCCGACACCATCATGACGTTGTTGAGGCGTTTTTTCGGTGTATCGTCAAGCGCGGCGCTGCTGCCGGTGTAGTTGAACTCCTCGTTGACCGAAAAGGCGGTATGGGCGTCCGCGCCCGCGACGATGCCCAGTTTGTAAGGGTTGACGCCGATCATCTCCTGGAAACCGATGCCGTCGGTCAGCGCCTGGCGCACGAAGCTGTGGTCTAACTTGCCAACGACTTCGCCGGAAGTGCCGATCAGGTGCTTGTACTCAATCTCGAAGCCGGCGAACTCATCGTCCGGTGACAGTGCCGGGTGCGTCTCCGAGGTGCCCTTGGTCTGGGCGATCTCCACCGCCACGGAATTGCGTTGGCTGCGCTGCGCCCAGTGTTTGTCGATCAGGTTGCCGGCGGAGGTCCGTGGCGGGAACATCATGCTGTTGGAGAGGTTGGAGTTGTGCGGGATAGAGAAGTTCTCATGCCCCTGGGCGCGCTGTACCTCCTGGTAGGTCCACAGGTCTTCACGCTTGACCGAGTCCAGGGCGGAGAACTGCACGTCCGGTCCCACATCGTCCCGGAAAAATACGTTGTGATGAAGATTCTGGTTATACGGCACCGAGGTCCACTCGAAGGCGATCAGCGTGGTGAACTTGCCGGGGTCATTGTGCTTGTTGGCGGT
>QNFR01000170.1 GCA_003646405.1 Gammaproteobacteria bacterium | reverse complement strand
CATCCTTGGCGGCGGTCTTACCTGGATCTGGGAGGGTAACCTGCCGATCGCGGACACCGGCGATACGGCAGGCAAGTACGACCGGGTGAGCATCAGCGTGCTGTCGTTTTACGCGCGCTGGCTTTGATTCGCACGCACTCCGCAGGTGACGCGTGTATTGCCCCACCAAACCATACGTCTTAAACTACATCGATGCGTCAACTCAACCGATGGTTCCTGTGTCTGGCCTGCGCACTGTCGCAGATGCCCCTGCACGCCCAGATACTCAGTAACCCGCCAGCCACAGTCGGCGCTGGCTCTCAGACGACGAAACCCAGTCGGTCACCCTGGGCAACCAGAAAGAGCCCATGGCGCAGGACTGGTTGGTGGGTAGCAAGTTCACTCCCGCCATGGAACCCTCTGCGCCCACCAGCGCATTCAGCGGCTTTCGCAGCAGGGGTATCCACTACAATGGCGCGACCTCCTCAATGAGAGCAACGGATACGCGTTGGCCCTGCGTTTTCAGCATCTTTTTTAAAGGGGACGCTACCACATGCTGCGCCACTTCAATGTCACTTCGCGCAATATTGCTGCATACGACTTTATTTACCGGACAATAGTGTAAAATCAAGTACAGAAAAAACGCTATATACTTCTCACTTATACCTCAATTTTTATTGGATCAAGTAAATGCACGATAAGAAATCTGTACAGCAACCTGATGAAGAATCCGTTCTAACCCCCACTTATGCCTCCCGGGAAATGACGGAAACTATTCCCAAGCGTCGTTTTCCGCAGCGCAGCACTGCACCTGCAACGGTTTATAACCTGATTCATGATGAATTGATTCTGGATGGCAATTCACGGCAGAACCTGGCGACCTTTGTGACGACCTGGATGGAACCGGAAGCGAAAACATTGATGTCGGAATGCTTCGACAAAAACATGATTGATAAAGACGAGTACCCACAGACTGCTGAAATCGAGAGCCGCTGTGTCAATATGTTATCCACTTTATGGCATTCACCCGATCATGAAACGGCTACCGGAACGTCCACCGTCGGTTCCAGTGAAGCGGCGATGTTGGGTGGCATGGCGATGAAATGGAACTGGCGCGCGAAAATGAAGAAAGCCGGTAAAGCGACCGATAAGCCCAACCTGGTAATGGGCGCCAATACCCAGATTTGCTGGCACAAGTTTTGTAGATACTGGGATATAGAGGCGCGTGAAGTCACATCGGAAGGCGATCGTTTTACCCTGAATGCCGAGGAGGCGTTAAAACTGGTCGATGAAAACACCATTGGCATGATCGTTATCATGGGCAGCACCATGGATGGCAGCTACGAACCGGTTAAAGAGGTGGCTGAGGCGCTGGACAAGTATCAGCGTGACACCGGTATTGATATACCCGTGCATGTCGATGGCGCCAGTGGCGCGTTTATAGCGCCATTTCTGCAACCGGAACTGGAGTGGGATTTTCGTGTGCCCCGGGTCGTTTCCATCAATGCATCCGGACACAAATATGGACTGGTCTACCCGGGTGTCGGCTGGATTCTGTGGCGTGACAAGGTGCATTTACCGGAGGACCTGGTCTTTCACGTGACTTACCTGGGCGGTGATATGATCGATTTTTCCATCAATTTTTCCAGGCCCGGTAACCAGGTAGTGGCACAGTATTATAATTTTTTGCGCCTGGGTATGGAAGGCTATCAGCGCATACAGCAAGCCTGCCAGGATGTGGCGCTGTATTTGTCCGCTGAAATTGCCCGGCTGGGCCCGTTTGAGTTGATTACCGACGGCAGTGATATTCCTGTGTTTTGCTGGAAAATGACCGAGGCTGCCAGCAATGCTGCTAATTATACCCTGTTTGATATGGCGGATAAGTTACGTGAAAGAGGCTGGTTGGTCCCGGCTTATCCAATGCCGAAAAACAGGCAGGATCTGATTGTGCAACGGGTGGTGGTAAAGGAAGGCTTTAGCCGTGATATGGCCGATATGCTATTGCAAGATATGCGTAATGCTATCCAATGGTTTAAGTCACAGCCGGGGTTTATCGGCAAAGAAAAAGGCGGGAATTTTCGTCATTGAGTTGTGGTGATTCATTCTCATCTTCAATTTTTTGGGCCGGCTTATAGATGAAGCGACAATTGGATGATCATAAATTGCAGGCCACGGTCTACCTGTCAGCGGGTGCTTCCCTGCTACGGGAGTGGTGGTACTGGCGGGATGGTATACCCATAACGCGGCGCTGATACAGGTAAATCCCGCTTTTGTGCCCATGCAATACAATACCGCCCTGTGCTTCAGCCTCACGGGATTGACGTTGTTGATAACGGTGGCGCGGGACCAACCGCCGCGCCGCCTGGCGGCCACAGGTAACCTGGGTGCTGTGATGTTCGCCCTTGGCGTGGTGGCCTTTGGTGGTTACCTGACGGGCATCGAAACCGCCTACGGCTGGGGCGCGCTGACCAAGATGGCCGTGCGCAGTCATGAATCAAAAAATGCTGAGATGCTCGGTGAGTTCAGCACCAGTATCGCCGCCGAGAGCCTGTTGGTGTTCGGACTCTTCGCCACGCTGGCTGTGGTCTGGGCACTGCGTGGCAGTATCGCGGGAGCGCGCGAGGAGCAGTCACTGACCGAACAAGTCATCTCGCGACGAGCGCCGTGGGTGATCATCGTGCTGGGCCTGGTATTATCGCTTGCCGTCTATGAATTGCTACACAGCAATTTCAAAGCGAGTATCAGGCAACGTTTTGATGATGCGGCGGAGGATTCAGCCACGTCAATTGGAAATAACCTGGCTCTGTATGTAGACGCATTGCAGCATATTCGGTCAATGTATACCGCCTCCAACGAGATATCTCGAGATGAATTCCGGTTGGCAACCGGGTACGACCTGCACCGATTTCCCGGCATTGTATCAATTCAGTGGGCACCACTGGTATCACAGGAACAGCGTGCCGGACTGGAGGCACAAACCAGTGCGGAACTCGGTGTGCCGTTCCATATCAGGGAACTCAATGCCGCTGGAGATCTTGTCGTCGCACCCCGGCGAAGGCACTATTTGCCTGTTTATTATATGGAGCCCTTTGCCCGCAACAGGCCTGCCCTGGGATTTGATATAGCGACAAACCGGGGGGCATGGAGGCCATCATGGCGGCACCGGTCCCGCAGCGCGACCGCAGAGGCGCCGAGGGAAGAACTGACGAAAGTTATCACCATCCCCTTCGCCGACAGGACCTGGCAAATGACGGCCACTGCCGCCAACAGTGGCCGTTATCCCGTCTGGTCCTTCTCCAGTTTCCTGTTGCCCCTGACAATTATGTTGGTGGCTTTGAGCCTGGCACTTTTTATCCGGCAGTCGACCCGACGTGAATTGGAGCGCGCTCGCCTACAGGAAATCCACGAACTCGCCATGAAAAGCATGGGCCAGGGCCTGATACTGGTGGACGCAGACGGACTGTTGGCCACCTACAACAAACAAGCGATGGACATATTCGGCTTTGACCAGGAAATCATGGACAGGTATCCAAAATTTGAAGATATGCTGCATTACTGGCATCACGAAGTCATTAAAATGCCCGAAACCCTTGAAGAGGCCGAAAAGGAGTTGTTTCTGGCCAAGCAGGCGGCGGAAGAATCCACCCGGGCCAAGTCGGACTTCCTGGCCAATATGAGCCACGAAATACGCACCCCGATGAACGCGATTATCGGCATGTCGCACCTGGCTTTGCAAACCGCTCTTAACGACAAACAACGCAATTATATTTCGAAGGTGCACCGCTCCGCGGAATCCCTGCTGGGCATCATCAACGACATTTTGGATTTCTCCAAGATCGAGGCCGGCAAGCTCGATATGGAGACCACGGATTTCCATTTGGAGGATGTGCTGGAAAACCTCGGCAGCCTGGTAGGCCTCAAAGCCGAGGAGAAAAACCTCGAGTTCCTGTTCGATATCCCCGACACCCTTCCCACCGCTCTGATTGGCGACCCCCTGCGCCTGGGGCAAATTCTGATCAACCTGGGTAACAACGCCGTCAAGTTTACCGAGGAGGGCGAGGTCGTGGTGAGCATCAGTGAAACCGCCACGGAGGGCGACAGGATCAAACTGCAGTTTTCGGTGAGCGATACCGGTATCGGCATGAACGAGGAGAACAAGGCCAGGTTGTCCAGTCTTTCAGCCAGGCCGACTCTTCCACGTCACGTAAATATGGCGGTACCGGGCTGGGCCTGGCCATTTCAAAGAGCCTGTGTGAATTGATGGGTGGGCAGATATGGGTCGACAGTGAGCCTGGCGCCGGCAGTACCTTTAGCTTCACCGTCTGGCTCGAGCGCCAACAGGATGTCATACCCCGGCGGCCTG
>QNFR01000169.1 GCA_003646405.1 Gammaproteobacteria bacterium | reverse complement strand
GTCGGAACCCTTGTTCTGGATCTCAGTGCGCGCGCCGGCCACCGAGGTGAACAAGACCGTGCTGAGACACAGTGAAAATAGGGCAATCTTTGGTTGTTTCATGTTGAATCGGCACTCCCTGATACAGATTTTCGAAAACCAGGCCACAACCGTGGTTGTCGGAGCGAAAACTACGCAAAACCACTACAAATTACAATAGCTTAGTTCAGTGATAACAGATAAAAGTTGGGGAGGACAGGTGCTACTTGTGCCGGGAAGGAATCAATTGGACACGGACTGATCAAGATCAATATTTGTGCTCCGTTACGTGCATGGATTAGCGCGACTTGTGTCGTTTGTTGCGATAAGCTGAGCGGCCCTCATCAGACACGACCCATGGGTCAAGCTAGTCGGCAGCTGGAGATTATGCGTCTTATCCTTATCAGGCATTACAAAACCCAGTTTAATGTCTCCGGACAGATAATGGGTTGGGGGGACTCACCCCAGGCGGATGAATGGCTGGAGGATATGCTTTTTGTCGAGCAGGTGTTGCAGCACCATAGCATCCACCCCGACAGTATCTACTCCAGCGCCCTGGAAAGATCGCGCCAGACGGCGAAATATTTTGCCACAAAGCTCGGCATCACTGAGATCCGGTCGGCGCGGGAACTGAATGAGATCAATTATGGTTCTCTCTTTAAAAAGTCCAAAAAATGGGTGAAGGAACACTATCCGGGGTACAAGCAAGATCCGGATTTTGTCTACCCCCAGGGGGAAAGTTTTAGCCAGTTGCAGGTGCGTTGCGTGTCATTTATACACACCCTGATCAACACACACTCCGGGCAGACGATTCTCTGCGTCGCCCATGCCGGTGTGGTGAGGGCGTTGCTCAGCCACTTTCTTCGGTTGGAGTACGCCGCGCAACTGAAACGCAAGGTGTCGCACCGCTATGTGGGCGTACTGTGTTTCGACGGCGATCGCTGCACCGCTTATGATGAATGTGGTCTGCCGTCGGGTTTCGTTACTGAGGGCGAGGTGGCGCTGCCGTATTCTCGTAAAATAGCCTAACTTATCCGCCGCCGTACACTAGCAGCCCGTTGGCCACATTTCACAAATATTTCCACTTTTGGCAGGGGCGGGCAGAGCGTCGAATCAGGGTATAATAAGCGCCGTATTCGTAACAGGTAAGAGGCCAGGGACAAACATTGGCGAAACTGCTGATAGAAGACAAAGAAGAAGACACCGTTGTGCCTTTTTTGCGAGGTATACTCACTCGCTCGCTGCAACAGGCCGGTCTTTCCTTCCAGCAGGCCTATACCGTTGCTGACGATGTGCGTGAGGTCCTGGGCGATGAGCGCACCCTGAGTAAGCTCGAACTGCATCGCATCGTCTACAAAATTCTGAAAAACGAATTCGACTCGAAAATGGCAGATCGCTACCTGCGACCTTCGGGTGTCACGCCTCCCGTGCAGGTGGCAGATATGGAGGGGCGCCTCGCACCTTTCTCGGGAGAGTTGCACCGTCGCGACCTGGAACTTATCGGCTTGAGTCTCGCCGAGTCGCTCAAGGTAGCAGGCAAGCTCAGGCGCCATCTGTTCCGTGAGAAATTGACACAGGTCAGCTCCCAGTACATAGCCCGGGTTACTTACCAGTTATTGCAGGAAATGCCCTCCCTGGGGCCGGCGGTGGCCCAGCGCTGGCTGGTGTGGCGCGAGTTCCTGCGCAGCGGCCGCCCGTTGATACTGGTTATTGGTGGCACTACCGGCTGTGGCAAGAGCACGATTGCCACCGCGTTGGCCGATCAACTCGGTATCGTACGTATGCAGTCCACCGACCTGCTGCGTGAAGTGATGCGAACCATGTTGTCCAGTGAGCAGTACCCGCAACTGCACACTTCATCCTACGACGCCTGGCGTCACTTGTTGCGCGATGAGGAAAATGCCCCGCCACTGACCATGGCTCAAGAGGTGGAGGAGGGCTATCGAACCCAGGCTGAGTTGGTGACTGTGGCCAGTCGCGCGGTAATCGAGCGTGCCCTGCGTGAGCGTGAGTCGCTGATTATCGAAGGAGTGCACGCCTACCCCGAATTGGCCAGCGACATTGCGGACGGCGACCCCGTTATAGTGCATGTGATGCTCGCGGTCCTTAAACGCCGTAAGCTCAAACAGCGCATATCGGGGCGGGCGACCAAAGCGGTCAAACGCCGGGCCAAACGCTACCTGGCGCACTTTGACGAGATATGGCAGCTGCAATCCTATTTGTTGTCTGAGGCGGATCGCACCAATACCCCCATCATTATCAATGATGATCGCGATACCGCCGCCCGCGAGATCATGCGCACCCTGCTTGATATCTTGTCAGCCGGGATCCAGCCGGATCCACAAAGCGTGTTTACCGAGCCGGATTGAGCACTATGCCATCGAACCGGCGCCTTGTATTTAACGGCTTGTGGGCTCGCTGAATGTGCACTTTATCCGCCGCGGTGTACTAGAAACGGTACGTCAGTTCAAGTTCGCCGGCATAGTCCTGGCCATCACTGGTAAGACGGAATGGCGCACCGAACTTGATATCCAAACCGTCGGACATTGTGTAGATTATTCCGGGTGACAGGCTGAAGGAGGTATAATCCTCGAAGTCATCTTCAATCAATGCTTCCAGCACCGGCGTTATACGGCCAAACGTGTTGAACACAATGGCCCCGGTTATATAGAGCACTTCAAAATCGACATCGTCACCGGTGAGATTGATATCATCCGTGTCCTGGAACATCACGTAGCGCAGATTACCGATCAACGTCACCTCGCCGCCGCGGATGTCAGTGTCCATCTTCAAACCAACCTGGTAGTTGTGACCCTTGTGGTTAAACTTGTCGACCAATTCCCCGTTGTGTTTCGCATCCAGGGTATCAAGGCGTTTACCCGCACCCACCAGCCAGGCTATGTTGATATCTGATTTGTTGTCCAGCCAGGACAGCCGGCGTTCATAAATGAGGGATGCAAAATCGCGGACTCCGCCATAGCCGTCGACATCCAGCGTGCGACCGTCAAAGGCCTCACCGGGCTTGTTATAATCGCCCTCGCCATCGGTGTACAACGGCAGCAGCAACTCAATTTGTGACACATCGTCGAGAGGGTAGGTGAAGTCGAGGGTTACGGTGTAACCATCGAAGTCGTCCATCTCTTCCATCGGTTTGTGACGAAAATATTCAACCCCCAGGTCCAGGGTCGGGGCGTGATATATCTGTGCATAGCGGGCGAAAACCGGTTCCACCGGGCCTATTGAGCCGGCCATCGAGATACTGCCAGAGAGCGTCAGTAATAGCAGGCCGACAAGCGTGCCCACCTGTCCCACAGAGGGCATATTCTCGAACTTCAACATTTATTTTCCTTGCGTAGTGGGTGGGACATATGGGAAAAATGAGCCCCGATCGGTGTAGTATAACGCCTAATTAATACCCGACCTAAAATAAATAAATACCTGGAAACACGCGCAAAACCACCCGAATGGCCTGACCACGTTCCGGCCCTGGAAGTCCATTAGCAAAGGGGAGTCTTATTTATCGCTCACTATTTAGGAATACGTGGGTTTCCTGTCATAATATCGTAACAAACAGCACCTAGAATCCGTGGCGAAATATCGGGAAAAGGCCTGATATGTCAGTCAACCCTTGTTACGGAGTTACTAGCACGTGAAAAAACATCTTGTAGGTGCAGTTGTCATCGCGGGCGCCATGTGCGGCCTCAGTTCAGCGCAGGCGGCAAACCGCGATATTGTTAATATCGTCGGTTCGTCAACTGTCTATCCTTTTGCCACAGTCGTGGCCGAGCGTTTTGGCCGCTCCAGTAAATTCAAGGCTCCAAAGATAGAATCCACCGGCTCCGGCGGTGGTTTGAAGCTCTTTTGCAAGGGTGTCGGCGCTAATACACCCGATATCACCAACGCATCACGTCGAATCAAAAAAAGCGAATACGACATCTGCCAGAGCAACGGTGTTACTGATATCGTTGAAGTTCTGGTGGGCTACGATGGTATTGTGGTCGCCAATTCGAAGACGGCGCCTCAGTTCAAGTTGAGCCGCAGGGATATCTATATGGCGCTGGCCAAGGATATTCCCGGAGCCGATGGCAAGCTTATACCTAATCCGAACAAGACCTGGAAAGACGTCAATTCCAGCCTGCCGGCTACAAAAATCGAAGTGTTGGGTCCGCCACCAACCTCAGGTACGCGCGACGCCTTTGCTGAACTGGCACTTGGCGGCGGCGCCCAGGCCATACCCGACCTCAAGACCTTGCGCGGCCTGGGTGCCGATAAGGCCGGTGAGATCAAGACCCTGATGGCCAGGCTTGGTATACCGGAGGGTGCATATAACGCCCTGGAGCAGAAGAAAGGCAAGGCGCCCAAGGGCAAGGATGTATTCAAGACCGTAGCCTACGCCGTGCG
>QNFR01000168.1 GCA_003646405.1 Gammaproteobacteria bacterium | reverse complement strand
CTCGCGAGCCCCCCAGATGCCGCAAGCGGAGCTGCCCACATTCCAGGGCGGCGTCCTCGGAGTGGGCTTCCTCGCCGTGCGTGATCTCCAGGCGCCCACGAATCACCGGCCCGTTTCCCACGCGCTCGGGGTCGCCGTACCAGGCACCCGCCTCCTCGCCGTGCCGGTAGAAGGTCAAGTCGCCGTGCTCCTGCACGCCGTCCTCGTCGAACGTAGCCGTGTGCCCGCCGAACTTGATGGTGGTGGTCATGCCGTGACTCTCGCGTCAGGGTGAACGGACAGGTAGCGGGCTGCTTCGCCCTGCGTGAGCAGGAACGTTTCCTGACCGCCGGGGAACTCGCGCGTGACCGTCACGATCTCATGCTCGATCGTCGGCGTCGTGTTGCGCGGGGGGATGGGTAGGGTGGGCTTCTCCGGGACCGCGATGCCGAGTGCGATGCGTAGCGCCATGATGATTCCGATGATGGTGGCTGTCATTGCTCAGCTCCTTGATGCGAATGGTGGCGTACCAGCGCGACGGCGGCCCCGAAGGCCAGCGCGGCGCAGACCGTGATGGCGATGATTGCGGTAGTCACTGCGGCACCGCCTGCGTGGCCTGGATGATCCAAGCCACCTGGGCGGCGACGATGGCGATGCGGACGGCAATGATTGAGTGGATGCTCATTGTGAATCTCCTCCGGTGGTGGGCAGTGAGTCAGTGAGTTGGTGGACGATGGCGCGGAAGATGTAGTCCTTGGCCTGTTGGGAAGGCGCGAGCTGTTCGAAGGGCACCAGGCAGGGGTGCGTCTTGGCGTCGGCGTCCTTGACCTCGCCGTAGGCCCAGCCGGCGCTGCGTTTCTCGCGCATCCAGCTCTCGTGGCTGTCTTCCGGGCCGGCCTGTGGGTGTTGCACGTGGAACACGACGCCGCGGATGACGCTGGTCCGTTGCCACTCGGGCGCCTCGTCCCACGGGAGCTGGCTGTCATCCCCGAGGGCGGCGCAGTAGGCGCGGTTGACCTCGTGGGCGGTCCGGGCGATCCAGTCGACCGTGGGGGCATCGGGCTTGGGCATGGTGAGCTCCTGGTGGTGCGCGCTGGGCGCGGTGGAATGCAGGCTCAGGGCCGCCCAGCAGGCGTGCATCCACGCCTCGAGCAGGGTGAGGCCCTGGGTTGAGTGGTCGATGCCGTGCCGAGGGATCGCGCGTCCCACGCAGCGACCGCTCGGCCAGACAGTCACGCTCACGGCGCCGTCGATGCTGGCCGCGGTGAAGCGCATCGCGCGCTCGGCGTGGAGCCAATGGGAGGTCGGACGGAAGGGCGGGTCGAGCAGTGGCCCGTCGGCCAGGGCCGCCGGCTTGTTGGGGCAGGTCCGGTGCAAGCCCATCGCTCGCGCCATCGCGTCGTCGATCAGGGCGAGCCGGAGGTCGAAGGGCAGGCCGAGCACATCCGACAGGAGGGTGGTGCTGCAGCTGTTGGCCGCGTGGGCCAGCTGCTCTTGGAACCGCTCGAGCTCTCGGCGGGGCAGCTCGGCGGCGCCGGCGGGGGCCAAGCATCGGCACTGATTAGCGGGCGCGCCGCACCGGCACGAAGGCTCGCGCGGTGCCACGGAGTCCTGGTGGAAGCAGCTCATCGGTCGGAAGCTCCGGAGGGCGTGACGGGTGTGAGCAGCTCGCCGGCGCGGGCGACTGCATCGACGCCCCAGACCGCGGCCGACTGCTGGAGTTCGAGCCGCGTGGGCCAGCAGTCGGCGCAGGCGTCGCTGCCGGTGACGGTGGCCTCATGCCGGCCCTGGCAGTCGGCGCAGCGCACCGTCCGCAGGCGGGCAATCGTGATCCCGCAGGGGCACGTCCGTCGGTCCTCGTCGAGGTCGACGACAGGCGAGGCGTCGCTCGAGCAGCTCGGGCAGCACGCCGGCGTCTCCTCCTCGGCCTTCGGTGCCTTCGATGCCCGGAGCTTGGCCACGGCCAGTCCATCCCAGCTCGCCAGGAGGTGAGCTGGGGTGAAGACGCGCTCCCGCCAGTCGAAGTCCGGTCGATCCGGCTCGTAGGCGCTCCAGAGCCACGCGATCAGCTCGAGCACGCGCTCGCCGCCGTAGCGCGAGAGCAGTCCACGCATCGGATCGGTCCAGGTGGACGGGGGGCCGACACGGGCGTCGAGATCGCCAGCGCTCTCTCGGGCAGCCACCAGAGCCCGGCACGCCGAGACAACCTGCAACTCGCCGCTGGAGCCCGCCTCGAGGGGCTTGCCCGAGCCGCTGCGGCCGACAGGCTGCGGCGAGGAGCGCGCTTGCTCTGTGAGCTGTGAACTGTGAAAGGCATCCGGTTGGGATGCCGTGGGGCCGTCGCGGGCCGTGCCGCCCGGGTGCCGCTCCGATGCCGTGGCGTCTGCCGTGGCATGTGCGGTGGCATCGGCCGGCGCGCCGCGTTTCTTCCGCTGCGTGCCGTTTACGCGGTCCCAGCGGGACTTCGCGTTCGCGCTCTGCCGCTCGGACACTTCATCCGCGCGAGCTTTTTCGAGCGTCATGCGGGGCGAGTGCAAAGCGGTCCCGCCGGGCACCTGTTCCAGGCAATCCCGGATGAGCGGCCACGCGCGCCGGTACTGCGCCGGCGTGAGCCGGAGCATGGTCCGCAGGGTGCGCGGGTCTTCCTCGATCTCGTCCATGTGCCAGAGGTTCGCCAGCAGCAGGACGTAGGCCCCGACGCCCGGGGCGTCCATGCGCTGAACCCGGGGGTCGGCGAGAAAGTCCGCGACGTAGAACGGGAACCAGGGGCGGCTGGGCATCAGCTTGACTCCTCGGTCGATGCGACGGCGGCACGTTCCAGCCGTCGCCGGCGCGCGGCGTGGTAGTAGCTGGTGTGGCGCGGGCGCTCGGCGCCGGCCGGCAGCTGCAGCGGTTGCCACTGGTCGTAGCGGACGCAGGCCGCGCGAATCGGGCAACCGGCGCAGGGCCCGGCGGAGTCCTCGGACGAGAAGCTCTTGAGGCAGACCATGCGCGCCGCGACGAGCTCCCGGCAGGCCGCGGACCCCTCGGCCAGGTCATCGAACAGCCGGCGCCTGCGCCGGCGGGCATCCACCTGGGGGCCGGCCCGCGTCATGCCGCCCCCTCGGTTCGGAGCGCCACCTCGATGCGGATGGCGTAGTCCTTCACGGCCCGGCGCTGCTGGGCGTAGTGCCAGCTCACGCGGGGATCGTTGTCGGCGACCCCCAGGCGGTCGGCGATGCCGTCGACCACGGGCTTGAAGGCGTGGCGCAGGTTGTCGTGGCCGTCGAGCGGGCGCGGGGCAATGCGCGTGAGTGTCACCACGAGCGGGCTCTCCAGGCCCGGCATGCCCACCGTCAGCGAGCGCGCCAGGCCCCTCAGCCGCTTGCAGCGCTTGTGGCTCGCCGCCCAGTGCTCGCGTGTGTTGGCCGCCGAGACCAGGCGGATGGGCGCCTCCTGGGTGAAGACGGACCCGCCCATGAGGCCCGTCATGAGTGACTCCTGTCAGGGAAGGAGGTCGCGCGGTACGTCCACGCGTGGTGGCTGGTGACTGAGCAGCGACGCCTGGCCTCTCGCTCGATCTCGCCGTCCGCGAGCAGCTCGGAGAGCCGGCTGTGGATGACCCGGAGGCCCACCTCCCCAGCGATCCGCGCCAGCTCGGTGGCCGTGCTGTCCCGGTGACGGCGGACGAGATCGAGGACGCGCGCGCGTGATGGGGCGCCGGCGCGTGCCGGCTCCTGCGAGGCGTCCACGTCCTGCCTGCGGGCGAGGGGGCCGCCCCCGGCGCTGAACAACCGCCCCTGCCCGTTCATGGTCCGCAGCCGTTCCGCGCGTGGGCGCCCGCGGCCAGCTCGCGCCCCGCGGCCAGCTCGCGCCCCGCGGCCAGCTCGCGCCCCGCGGCCAGGGCCAGCTCGCGCCCCGCGTCGTTGAGAAGGGGATCGGCTGCCTGCTGCTCGTCGGACGCCGCCTGCATCCGGTGCACGGCACTGATCTGCTGGACGATCCAGGCCGAGCGCGAGGAGAGGCCTGTCTCGAGCGCGCCCTGGCTCTTGAGCGCATCCCCGAGCCGGAGGCAGAGGTCGACCAGGCGGTCGCTCAGGATGCTGCGCTGCCTGGCGCGGGTCCGGACCTTGGGGTCGGGTAGCACCAGGTCATCGGCCGCGGCGACCCAGCGCACGCCGTACACGGGTGGCGCGGCCGGCCCTTGCTGCTTGCGCCAGCGGTCCGCGGCGTCGGTGTAGGTCGCGCTCAGAACCCACGAGCTGCCCGTGTCGTGCTGGACCTCGAACAGGGAGATCATCCCGCCACCCCGCTCTGGAAGGGCAACGCCAGGATGCACGCGACGGTGACCAGCAGCAGGACGATGGCCACCAGGACGGTGGCGCCGCCGGAGACGGGGTGAGGGCTAGCTGGGGCGCTCATGGCACCTCCAAGGGAGACGGGCGCCCACCGGGCGCCGAGAGAGAAAGGCCGCTG
>QNFR01000167.1 GCA_003646405.1 Gammaproteobacteria bacterium | reverse complement strand
TGAAGACAGCCCAATTGCCCTCTTCACTGATAGATCCGCGGCCCACAGGCAGCGCCCCATCCCAAGAGGTGTGCCCATATGCGGACATGGGGACATCCTTTGATGGGATCGCCCCGTTCACGATGACATCCCCGTCATGGTCGATGACGTTGAGCTGCGCGAAGGCGACTTCCACGTATCCCCTGTCATCCATCTTCGTCTCGCCGGCAGGGGCGAGCTTGAATGATGCGGTCATGGAGTGACTCCTTCTTCGACGGGCATGAGCACTAGTTGGATCGTTGCCCGGTTGCCGTGTGATAGGTTGCACATACGGTGCGATACAGTGAGGTTGTGGGGGTCGTTGGTTCCGCCCTCGCTGACAGGGACGATGTGTTCGAATGTCGCACCAAGCGGATGGCTACCAGGAAGCGTTGGGTCGATCACTCGCCTAGCGGCGCGGCATCCGCCCGTGAGGGCATGACCGCAAACCCATCCGACCCGATCGCCCAACGCCTTGATCGACGGGGACGCGCCGAGCCCGTAGCGGTATTGCGCCCTAGCTCGCACCTCTGGCCGCTCCCGCCACTCGGCCAACCTGATCCGGCGTTTTCGAACCACTTCAGGCAAGCGCGCATGAGCCCTTCGCTTAGCGACTTGCTCGGGCTTGTGGGCGTACTCTCGCCCATATGCCCGATGGTATTCACGCCACTCCTTCGTCTTGGCCCGCTCTCGTGCCCGCGCCCTCTCCGCGTCACGTTTGCCCGGACGCGTCATGTACTCCTTCATGTACCCGCGCTGGTAGGCGGCGAAGTGGGCCTTGCGTTCGGGCGTTGACTTGTACGCTCTCATGGCGCACTGCTGACACTTGTTGTGAACATGGTGGCGACGTTCTGGGTGTCCACACGTATTGATACTCAGGCCGCCCCAACGGTTATTGCCAATCTTGATGCGCATGGTTCTTCCCTCCGTAATAGGGAAGGGCCGGGTGATTACGGCACCCGGCCCTCATCGATTATGCCGCCTCGACCGCTGGCTCGGGCGCACTATTGTTCGGGGTCAGGACGGGGTCATCTCCCCAGTCGACGGGGTTCCAGTTCTCGAAGGCTCGCCACTCGTTCGGGGTCATCGCCTTGTTCTGGACGGCGATGGCAAAGGCGTTGTAGCGGTCGAGCGTCTTGCCGCGGAGCGCGGCGTCCATCAGGTGCTCCGCAAAGATGTCGGGCTCGGGCAACAGGTCGAGGTCGATCTGCTGCTCCCACTTGACGGTCCACGGCATGAGCGTCGAGGAGACGTGGTCGATGTTCTGCTCTTCGATGTTGGAGAACGTCGCGCGCTCGAGGTCGCCGATCTTGTGCGGTGCCAGCCGGAGCCAGCGCGCGACCTCGGAGACTTGCCACTTCTGGCCCTCGATGAACAGCATGTCCTGGCGCGGGAGACCGAGCGTCGTGACGCTGATGCCTTCCTCGAGGATGGCCGTGCGGCCAGCGTTGGAGAAGCCGCCGTGGTTGTCCTCCCAGCCCTTCTCGAGGTTCTTGCGGGCAGGGTCCGACAACGTGTTCGGGTGCGTCAGGATGACGCCGGGGCGGGCGTCGTTCTCAAGGACGCGGCCACCGTAGTCGCGCAGGGCGATGGTCTGTCCGAGTGTCTCGCGAGCGAGCGACAGGAGCGAGTGCCCGACGAGCCCGTCGAAGCCTATGCCGGGGATATGGAAGACGCGCTTGGGCTCAAGCAGGGTAGCGGCGGCACCGGGGCGGACCTGGTACTCGTACTTGCGCTTGCCGTTGTCGTCGAGGCCGACCGTCATGCGGTCGGGGCGCAGCGGCCAGAGCGCGATGGTGCGGCCCATGTTGTCGAGTTCGCGTTCGGCGTAGGCGTTGCCCCAGTTGAGGAGGTGGCCCTGCAGCGTCTCGCGGAAGACGACGCTGGTCATCTCCGGGTTGGGCGCTTCCTTGAGGATGCGATACATCGGGTGATCGGTGGCGCGGTCCTTCTTGCGGCCGGTGCGCCGGTACGTGATGAGCGGCAGCGCAGAGATGTCCTGCGCGATGACGCGGACGCCAGCGAACCACGCGGCGACGGTGTTGGCCTTGTCTTCGGTGACGACGACGCCCGTGCTCGAGGCGCGCTGGTAGCCGGGGTAGGGCTGCCATCCGGTGTTCGGGTAGCCGATACCGGCCTTGCGCCCGAGACGGCGCGCTAGGGCGCCCATCAGTCAGCACTCGGGGAGCGGACAAGGAAGATGCCCGTGATGGCGGAGGCGATGACGAGTACCAAGAGGGCGACCCTCCATTCGATAGTGAGCCCGATAAGAGCGGCGCCAAGAACGGCAAAGATGAGCAGGGCTCCCTCGATGTCGATAGCGCGGGCGATGCTGGTGATGTGATGCAAGGTGGGCTCCGCGCTAGACGGTGATGATCCCGCGACTCTCGTAGACGGAAGGGGTGGGGATGTCGCGGCGCTGCGCCCGTTCCAGAGCGAGTGAGAGCGCGATGGTGGCGTCGATGTGTCCCCTCGACTTGCTCTTGGCGAGCGTGAAGCCGCGATCGTTGAAGCGCGGGACGGCGTTGAGGATGTGCTGCGTGAAGACGTCGTCGCGGTCGTGGGTCACCTTCCCGCTCAGGATGGCCTCGTACAGCCCGCCGATGGCGACGGTCATCCGTTCGACCGACTGTGGCAACTCGACCATCGGCAGTCCCTCGTCCTCGAGGTACTTGGCCGGGACGTCGAAGAACCGCGGGTCGAAGCTGACGGCCTCCACGTCATAGGTCGCAGCCATCTCGCGGAGGTACTGCATGATGTCCGTGGTGTCGACGGGAGTGCCGGGCTCCGGCGCCCAGATGCGGCAGTGCGCGTGCCAGCGGTCATCATCGCGGCGCTGCAGGGCGACGACGGCAGACGTGTCACGCTTGAGCGCGATGTCCACGCCGACCCACGTCGGGGCGCCCGCGGTGAACTCCAGCGGCTGCTCTGCCGTGTTCCAGATGGAGACGGCGTCGGGGCCAAGCCACGTATCGGTGTCCTGCGTGGGACGGTTGCAGACGAAGCGCAGCCAGTGGTGCATCGTCATCGTCGGCGAGGCGAGCTTCTCGCGGAGCATCGGGACGGTGATGGTCTTGAGCGGGTTGGCGCGCTTGACGGCGCGGATGTCGGTGGGCTCGGCACCATCCGGCACCGCCCACTCGTGGAGGACGACGCGCTTGGTGGTGATGCGGGTGAAGGAGCCCCGGCGCTTCGTCGTCTCGGCGGCTTCGTGGATGCGGCGACGCGTCAGCTCGAAGTCGGAACCGGGCTCGCCCGACGTGGAGATGGCCGCGATCTGGCCCTCGCGCTTGAGGAGCTTCCCGCTCCATGTCCGGTACAGCGAGAGGTCACGCTGGCGGTGGGGCTCGTCGATGATGCCGAGCGTCGGGATGATGCCGTCGCCGGTACGGTCGTCAGCGGCGAAGACCTGGATGCGGCCACCGTCGGCGTGGTTGATGCGGCGGTAGCCCTCGAGGCAGAGGAACCGCGGCACGTCGGTCTTGCGCTTGCCCTTGGCGGCCTGGATGTCGGAGTGGACGAGCTGGTGGAGCCGGGGGGAGCGAAGGACGAAGCCCTCGGCCTGCCGGTACATGATCTCGGCCTGCTCTCGCGAAGCTGCGGCCACCGGGACGACGGCGAAGGGACGGAACTCGCAGTGGTATAGTGCGAGGCCAGCGAGGAGCGTTGTCTTGCCGTTGCCCTCGGGGATGACGAGCCAGCACTCCGGGGTGCCAGCGAAGAGGTCGCGGATGAAGTCGGTCTGGAACCGCTGAAGGTGCCAAGGCTCATCGGTGTCGAGGATGAGGCCAGCGGCCCAGTCGCGGAAGTGCGACACCGTGAATGGCCTGGGAGGGCGTTTCACCCGGCTAGGCGAAGCTGGACCGTGCCGCCGGTACTGCGCCTGATGTTGCACGAGCGATGAGCCAGCGCGACGTTGGATGGTTCGTCACCGCCGTCGGCCGAGACGGGGACAAGGTGGTCGATGGTCGCGCCGCGTGGCTGGGTGCGCGGGATACCTGGGTCCACCTTGCGGTGGCAGATGTGGCACCGCCAGCCATCGCGCTCCGCGATCTGCTCCAGAGTATAGTTCTTCTGGTAGCGCGCGCCGCGTCGCTTGTTGTTCTTGCGGCGGTTGTGTTCGCGCGTGGCGATGGCGCGACAGTCGTCACAGAGGACGCGGGCACGCCCTTTGGTCATCACCAAGGTGCCGCAGTCGGCGCAGGGACGTTCGCGCGCCTCGAATGGACCGTGTGGACGACGAGGACTTGGCACGTATGCGGCGCGGCGTTGTGCGTTTATCTCGTCGCGATGCTCAGCGCGCCACTGGCGAGTGCGGTCGGCAGAGCATTCCTTACACCACGAATGGATGCCGTCGCGCATCCTATGGTTGAGGAGGAAGGCGGCGATGGGCTTTACCGCCTCGCAGCGCCGGCACCATTTCATGCCTTCAGGCACCTCGGGGCGTGGCTTCATCTTCTGCCTCGACGCAAGAGCAGCCCGCTTA
>QNFR01000166.1 GCA_003646405.1 Gammaproteobacteria bacterium | reverse complement strand
TCCCAGGGCTGGCCATCTTTAAGGATGGTCTGCTCCAGGCACCAGTCGTACTCTTCCTCGGTCTCACCTTTCCAGGCGAACACGGGAATACCGACGGCGGCAATCGCGGCAGCGGCGTGGTCCTGGGTGGAGAAGATATTGCAGGAGGACCAGCGCACTTCAGCACCCAGTTCCAGTAGTGTCTCGATCAACACACCGGTCTGTATGGTCATGTGGATACAGCCGAGGATATTGGCGCCGGCCAGGGGCTTGCTGTCCCGGTACTTGGCGCGCATCGCCATCAACGCGGGCATCTCACTCTCGGCGATCTCCAGCTCCCGCCGGCCCCATTCGGCCAGTGAGATATCGGCGACTTTGTAATTCTGCGTTGTTTCCAGTTTTTCTGCTGTGCTCATTTTTTCTTCCTCTGGGCTTTTTGGCCCACTGCCATTGTAAAATTTGTTTCTGCTTTCTGCTTTCTGCAACCTTGCCTCTATCGTGCGGGAACAAACCAAAGTTAGTCGTAACAGCCACTCCGAGCCGGCACTACAAAGTATCGATATATCAAAAACTGTCCCAACTGCTACAATGCAGCTTTCAGTATCTCCGCTTTGTCAGTCCGCTCCCAGGTAAAATCCGTATCCTCCCGCCCAAAGTGCCCATAAGCCGCCGTCTTGCGGTAGATCGGGCGCTTCAGGTCCAGCATTTCAACCAGGCCCTTGGGCCGCAGGTCAAAGTGCTCGCTTACCAGCTCCGCGATACGCTCATCAGACAGCTTACCAGTGCCAAAGCTGTCGATCGCGATAGAGGTGGGCTCCGCCACCCCGATAGCGTAGGAAATCTGGATTTCACAGCGCTCAGCCAGGCCCGCGGCGACGATATTTTTAGCGACATAACGGCCCGCGTAAGCCGCCGAGCGGTCCACCTTGGATGGGTCCTTGCCCGAGAAGGCGCCGCCGCCGTGGCGGGCCATGCCGCCGTAGGTATCGACAATGATCTTGCGCCCGGTCAGCCCGCAATCGCCCACCGGGCCGCCGATGATGAACTGGCCCGTGGGGTTGATGTGGAATTTGGTGGCCGCGTGCAACCACTGCTCCGGCAGCACTTCCTTGATAATCAGGTCCATTACCGCGTCGCGGATATCCGCCTGGCTGATATCTTCATCGTGCTGGGTGGACAGCACGACCGCATCAATGGCTACCGGTTTACTGTCCTCATAACGCAGGGTGATCTGGCTTTTGGCGTCCGGACGCAGCCAGGGCAGGGTGCCGTGCTTGCGCAGTTCCGCCTGGCGCTCCACCAGGCGGTGGGCGTAGTAGATGGGGGCGGGCATCAGCACGTCGGTTTCGTTGGTGGCATAGCCGAACATCAGGCCCTGGTCGCCGGCGCCCTGTTCGTGGTCCGAGGTTTCATCGACGCCCATGGCGATGTCGTGGGACTGTTTGCCAATGGCGTTGAGTACGGCACAGGATGCGCCGTCAAAGCCCACATCGGAGCTGTCGTAGCCGATATCCAGAATGACATTGCGGACCACCTCTTCCAGGTCTACATAGGTGGAGGTAGTGACCTCCCCAGCGACCACCACCATGCCGGTTTTGACCATGGTCTCCACGGCGACCCGGGCGTTGGCATCGTCTTTGAGTATGGCGTCCAGGATGGCGTCGGAGATCTGGTCCGCCATTTTGTCGGGGTGTCCCTCGGACACGGACTCGGAGGTGAAAATAGCATATTCGTTCATAGTTGCTTCCTTAACAGTCAGGGGTGGCCAAACAGGCGCACCTGTACTTGAAATCCGTTGCGCTGGGCCAGGTAAACGCTGGTTATGTCGCACAAACCGGCATCCGCGGCCCACCGGGCCAGGTCCTGGGGATCAAAACCCAGCCATAAATCACCGCAGTTTTCCCGGGCCCAACCCTGGTCGTGGCTGCACAGGTCAGTGACCAGTACCACACCGCCGGGAGTCAGGCAGGACGCCACGTCCTGCAGTATTTGTCCGGGGGAGGGCGTGTGGTGCAACACCATATTGATGACCACACAGTCGGCCTGCAGATTCTGCAACCGGGCAGTGCGGGTGTCGCCGAGAATAAAATCTACATTGTCCAGGCCGGCAGCGGTGGCCTTGTTGCGGGCCTGCTCCAGCATGCCGGGCGCGTTGTCCAGTGCTATCACCCGGTCAAATCGGGGGGCCAGTTGCAGCAAAAACGAACCGTCCCCGGGGCCCACCTCCAGTACCGTGTGGCGCTGTTGCAGTGAGGCGTTGTCCAGTATCTGGGCAACGGTATCCGCATATTGCGCATAACTGGCGATAAGATCCTGTTGCTGGTGGAACTTGTGCGCATTGTCCCGGAAGAAATTGCCGGAGTTTACCTCGCGCTGCCGATGCAGGGCGGCCAGCCTGTCCTCGGTGATTGTCGGTAGTGCGGTCAGGTCGATGGTGTCGAAGATGCTGCTTTGCAGGGCTTGCAGATCGGTGCTCTGACTGAACTCGCTGCGCCGGTAGAATATGGAGTTGCCCTCGCGCCGGGTGGCCACCAGGCCCGCACTGGCCAGTACTTTCAGGTGATGACTCAGGGCCGGTTGTCGGATATCGAAGATTGCGCACAGTTCTGATACGTCGAAGGAGTCCTTGCGCAGTACGCGCAGTACCTGCAGGCGCAGTGGATCCGCGCTGGCCTTGCACAGGCGGGCAAGCGCCTGTTGGCTGGGCTCATCTGCCAGAATGGCGGCCGGGGTTGATGAGAAGGCTGAGGTGGTCATGGCGGGCGAGTCTAACAGGCCTTATTATCTATATCAAAATATTTTGATATAGATAATCCTGCAAACCGCAGTCGGATCACGAAAGTCTGCACAAGCTCTTGCTGCACCTGGGGAATTTGAAAAAGCGCTCATCACCAATAAGGTGACCACGCGTTTTTCAAATTTCCTGTCGATTTGTTTGCCGTTCGCCCCAGCTTACGCGAAAATGGCCGCCCGTTTTAATGCAAGTTTCCCCCAGCCATGGAGAACCCGATGTCGTCCCCCCGTACAGAACTCGCTAACGCTATTCGCGCCCTGAGTATGGATGCAGTACAGCAGGCCAATAGCGGCCACCCCGGAGCCCCTATGGGGATGGCGGATATCGCAGAAGTCCTGTGGAATGATTATCTGCAGCACAACCCGACCAATCCGGACTGGCCCAATCGCGACCGTTTCGTGCTTTCCAACGGCCACGGCTCCATGCTGATCTACTCCCTGCTGCACCTCACCGGCTACGACCTGCCCATTGCAGAGTTGAAAAATTTCCGGCAGATGCACAGTAAAACACCGGGCCACCCGGAGTACGGTGACACGCCGGGTGTAGAAACCACTACCGGCCCACTGGGGCAGGGCCTGAGCAACGCCGTGGGTATGGCCCTGGCGGAAAAGATTCTGGCGGCCCAGTTCAACCAGCCGGGGCATCAGGTGGTCGATCACCACACCTATACCTTTGTCGGCGACGGCTGCCTGATGGAGGGTATTTCCCACGAGACCTGTTCCCTGGCCGGCACCCTGGGCCTGGGCAAGCTCATCGTTTTTTACGATGACAACGGCATTTCCATCGACGGCGACGTGCAGGGTTGGTTTACCGATGACACACCGGCGCGTTTTCTGGCCTATGGCTGGCAGGTTATCACCGAAGTAAACGGGCACAGCTCCTCAGAGGTCAAGGCGGCAATCGAGGCGGCCCGCCACGAAACCGGTAAGCCCACGCTCATTTGTTGCAAAACCATTATCGGCAAGGGTGCTCCTAACAAGCAGGGTTCCGAGTCCTGTCACGGCGCCCCCCTGGGTGATGATGAGGTGGCTGCAACCCGTTTGGCTCTGGGTTGGGAATACGGACCCTTTGAGATACCGGCGGAAATTTATGCGAGCTGGAATGCCCGGGAACAGGGCGCGGCCCGGGAGCAGGCCTGGGAACAATCAATGGCGGCTTACGCCGCGGTACACCCGGAACTGGCCGGGGAGTTGCGCCGCCGCCTGGCCGGTGACTTGCCGGCAAACTTCCCGGAGCAGGCCGCGGCTTACGTGGCAAAATGCCAGGAAGAAGGGGCCAGCGTCGCCTCCCGTAAGGCTTCCCAGAATTGTCTCAATACCTATGGCCCACTGTTGCCCGAGCTATTGGGTGGCTCCGCCGACCTGGCGGGCTCCAACCTGACTTTGTGGAGCGGCTCTCAGGGTGTGACTGCCGACGACGCCAGCGGCAACTATATTTACTATGGCGTGCGCGAATTCGGTATGGCGGCGATCATGAACGGTATCGCCCTGCACGGCGGCTTTATCAACTATGGCGCCACCTTCCTTATCTTTATGGAATACGCGCGCAATGCGGTGCGTATGTCCGCGCTGATGAAATTGCAGTCCATTTTTGTATTCACCCACGACTCCATCGGCCTGGGGGAGGACGGTCCTACTCACCAACCGGTGGAGCAGGTCACCGCCCTGCGTGTGACACCCAATATGCATACCTGGCGCCCCTGTGACACGGTGGAGTCCGCCGTGGCCTGGAAGTCGGCTATCGAGCGCAGCGAT
>QNFR01000165.1 GCA_003646405.1 Gammaproteobacteria bacterium | reverse complement strand
TCCATGAAAGAGTGGGCCGATCAGGATATCGAGATTGAATTGAGCCTGATTGGTGCCAAGGCAGCGGGCTTTTTTGGTAGCTATGGCGGTAATATCACCGCGGCTGTTCGCGACATCGGCGAGGAGCCGGCGATTTCTGACCTTATCGGTGCTGTAAAGTCCATGCTGGATGCCTATGCCAATGGCAGCATAGACAAGCTTTTTCTGGTTGCAAATGAGTTCATCAATACCATGACCCAGAACCCCATGGTGGAACAACTTCTGCCCCTGGTGGCAAATGAAAGAGATGACCTGAAGCACCACTGGGACTATATCTACGAGCCCGATGCCAAGGAGCTCCTGGAGGGTTTATTGACCCGCTATATTGAATCACAGGTATACCAGGCTGTGGTTGAAAATGGTGCCTGTGAGCAGGCCGCGAGAATGCTTGCGATGAAGAGTGCCACAGATAATGCTGGCGATATGATTGACGACCTGCAGCTAATTTACAATAAGGCTCGCCAGTCGGCGATTACCCAGGAATTGTCAGAAATTGTTAGCGGGGCTGCGGCGATCAGCTAAAGAGCGGATCGCGTACGCAGTTAAGAAAGTATCGTGGTTAAACATACGGCGCAGGGCAGTGACCCGAGCCAGAGCGAATTGAACTTTGATCTAGAGGATCCGAACATGAGCAGCGGACGAATCGTACAAATTATCGGCGCCGTTATCGACGTGGAATTTCCACGGGAAGACGTGCCGCAGGTATACGATGCATTGATGGTAAGCGACAAGGACCTGACCCTGGAAGTCCAGCAACAGCTGGGTGACGGTGTTGTGCGTACTATTGCAATGGGTGCATCTGAAGGTGTCAGCCGGGGTTTGAGCGTGGAAAACACCCGGGCACCCATTTCTGTGCCGGTGGGGATAGAAACGTTGGGTCGCATCATGGACGTACTGGGCCGGCCAATCGACGAGTGTGGACCCATTGGTGAAAAGGAGCGTGCTTCCATTCACCGAAAGGCACCGGCCTATGACGAACTGGCTGCTTCAGACGATTTGCTGGAAACCGGTATTAAGGTTATCGACCTGATTTGCCCGTTTGCCAAGGGCGGTAAAGTTGGCCTGTTCGGCGGCGCCGGCGTGGGCAAGACGGTCAATATGATGGAGTTGATTAACAACATTGCAACGGAACACTCTGGCCTGTCCGTCTTCGCCGGTGTGGGCGAGCGTACTCGTGAGGGTAACGACTTCTATTTTGAGATGCAGGAATCCAAAGTTGTCGACGTGGAGACACCGTCCAATTCTAAAGTGGCAATGGTATACGGCCAGATGAATGAGCCCCCTGGAAACCGTTTGCGCGTTGCGCTGACCGGCCTGACCATGGCAGAAAAATTTCGCGATGATGGCAAGGACGTGTTGCTGTTCATCGACAATATCTATCGCTATACCCTGGCGGGAACTGAAGTGTCTGCACTGTTGGGCCGGATGCCTTCAGCGGTGGGCTACCAGCCTACCCTGGCAGAAGAAATGGGTGTTTTGCAGGAGCGTATTACCTCTACCAAAGCGGGTTCTATTACCTCAATCCAGGCGGTATACGTACCGGCCGATGACCTGACCGACCCGTCGCCCGCCACCACCTTTGCCCACCTCGACTCAACCGTTGTTTTGAGCCGTGATATTGCCTCAAAAGGTATTTATCCTGCGATTGATCCGCTGGACTCTACCTCCAGGCAGTTGGATCCGCTGATCATTGGTAGTGAGCACTACGATGTTGCGCGCGGTGTGCAGTCTGTTTTGCAGCGCTACAAGGAACTAAAGGACATCATCGCTATATTGGGTATGGACGAACTATCTGAGGAAGACAAGCAGAGCGTGGACCGCGCCCGTAAGATTGAGCGCTTCCTGTCCCAGCCCTTCCACGTGGCAGAGATATTTACCGGCTCCCCGGGCAAGTATGTTTCACTTAAAGAAACTATTTCCGGCTTTAAGGCTATTCTGGCCGGTGAATACGATCATTTGCCCGAGCAGGCATTCTATATGGTTGGCGGCATTGACGAAGTCGTCGAAAAAGCCAAAAGCTTGTAAGAGACCGAGGTCTTTATATTATGGCTATGACAATTCACTGCGATATCGTCAGTGCTGAAGAAGAAATCTTTTCTGGCCTGATAGAGATGTTGGTGGCGAACGGGGATCTGGGTGAGCTGGGTGTTGGTTATGGCCATGCCCCGCTCTTAACATCCCTGGTACCCGGCCCCGTGCGGATAATTACCCAGGGCGGCGAAGAAGAGATTTTCTATGTCTCGGGCGGCTTTTTAGAGGTTCAGCCCGGTGTTGTATCTGTTCTGGCAGATACCGCATTGCGAGCCCATGATATGGATGAGGCTGCCGCTGAAGAAGCGCGACGGGAAGCGGAGCACGCGCTGGCTAATCAGAGTGGGGAATTCGACTATGGCCGGGCGTCTGCCCGCCTGGCGGAAGCCGCTGCGCAGCTGGCAACCCTGAGAAAAATGAAAAACCGGGCCGGACGCGGCTAACTGGTTTCCACCCGGAAACTATAATATTCCACCGTAGGGCCGAATTTATTCGGCCAAATGAACTAGAGCAGCCCCCACAAAGTATCGAATAAAACCTGCAGGGTGGAGGCAAACTCCACCTCATCACCACCCTCTCCCACCGCTATAACCTTGACCTTGATACCCCGGCTAACTCGCTGACGGGTAAAGTTGGGAAATGGCCGGTCCCAGGCGCAACAATGTCTGATAAATGCTAACCTGTCGCTCAAATGTCAAACTAATTTGACGCTATAAACTGGGGTACGGGTTTTTCCATGAGTCTAGAAGTCATTATCCTCGCTGCAGGCCAGGGCACGCGAATGAAATCAAGTTTGCCCAAAGTGTTGCACAGTGTTGCCGGGCGGCCGCTACTGGAGCATGTTGTGCGTGCAGCACAGGTTCTGGAGCCACTGGCAATTCACGTTGTCGTCGGCCATGGTGCCGAGCAGGTACAGGCGGCGCTGGCCGACTATCCGATTCGGTGGGTATTGCAGCGGGAGCAATTGGGAACTGGCCACGCCGTCTTGCAGGCAATACCTGCAGTCGCAGAAAGCAGCACTGTGCTTGTGCTGTACGGTGACGTCCCCCTTATTGGCGCGGATACCTTGAGAAAGTTGGCGGATAAGGCGGGTTCGGCCCCGGCGTTGTTGACATCAATGGTTGACGATCCCTTTGGCCTGGGAAGAATTATCCGCAACGACGCGGGTGTGCTGATTGAAGTGGTAGAAGAAAAGGATGCCACGGAAGCCCAGCGTCGGATAGGCGAGGTCAACACCGGGGTTCTGGCCGCTCCGTGCAGTGATTTGCGTGAGTACCTGCCGCAGGTAGGCAGTGATAATAAGCAGGGTGAGTATTATCTGCCGGATATACTCGCCCTGGCGGTAAAAGCCGGCAAGACAATAGAGTCCTGTGAAGCGGCTTCGGAGGTGGAAGTGCTGGGCGTTAACGACAGGGTGCAGCTCAACCAGGTCGAAAGAGAGTACCAGCGTCGCCAGGCCGAAGCGTTGTTGCGTGAGGGTGTCTCCATTGCGGACATCAATCGCCTGGATATTCGCGGCAGCCTTTCGTGTGGTGAAGATGTCTGCATCGATGTGAATGTTGTTTTTGAAGGCGATGTAAAACTGGGTGACGGCGTCAGCATCGGACCAAATTGTGTTTTGCTGAATGTCAGAGTGGGCGATGGCGTGTCCATACATGCCATGAGTCATCTGGAGGACGCGGACATCGGCAATGACTGCTCGGTAGGTCCCTACGCCCGTTTGCGCCCCGGTACTAATATGGCGAAGGGTGCCCGGGTCGGCAACTTTGTAGAAACAAAAAAATCAAATATTGGCGCCGGCAGCAAGGTGAATCATTTAAGTTATATTGGCGACTGTGAAATGGGCGAGGGCGTTAACATTGGCGCGGGAACCATTACCTGCAACTATGATGGCGTCAATAAGTCGAAAACTGAAATTGGTGATGGCTCCTTTGTCGGTTCCAACAGCACCCTGGTCGCTCCGGTGGAGATAGGAGAAGGCGGGTTTGTGGGCGCGGGTTCCACAGTCACCAAAGCGGTGGGGAAAGATGAGTTAGCCGTTAGCCGTGCACGACAGAAAAACATCCAGGGCTGGCAGCGGCCGAGCAAAAACACCGGGGAATAAATATGTGTGGCATTGTGGCTGCGACAGCGCGGCGTGAAGTATCTGAAATATTGCTGGAGGGCCTGAGACGGCTGGAATACCGGGGCTATGACTCTGCCGGAATGGCGATAATCAGGCAGGATAACAAGCTGCAGCTGCACAAGCGGGAGGGTAAAGTCGCCGAACTGGAAAAAGCCCAGCAGCAATCGCCTATTCATGGACATGTGGGCATCGCCCACACCCGCTGGGCGACCCATGGCGCTCCCTCGCCGGCCAATGCCCACCCCCATGTATCGAGCGAAAGAGTGGCCGTGGTGCATAACGGGATCATCGAAAATCACGCAGCCCTGCGAGCGGAGCTGGGTGCTGCTGGCTATGATTTTCAATCGGAAAC
>QNFR01000164.1 GCA_003646405.1 Gammaproteobacteria bacterium | reverse complement strand
GCAGGAACTGGGCGCAGATGTGGCGGCGCTGCTGTCGCGGTTGGCTGAGGAACTGCCCGCCAGGCGGGCGGTGGCGGTGGTGGCCGATTGCACCGGTCTGCGCAAAAAGCAGTTGTACCAATACCTCATCGCCATGAAACAAGAGTAGGTGTTTGTGTGGTGCGCGGTGCGCACCCTACCATGCTTGCCCTCGTTGCCCACTAACTGTAGTCTTGTCGCCGAGTCGGTCGGGCGATCGCTTTTCAGTCACTCTCGAGTGATTGAAGGGAGGAAAGTCCGGGCTCCACAGGGCAGGGTGCCAGGTAACACCTGGGGGGCGCGAGCCTACGGAAAGTGCAACAGAAAGTATACCGCCCCGCTACTCACCCGTGTGAAGGTTTCACTATTGCGGTGGCGTTCACAGGGGTGAGTAGCGGGGTAAGGGTGAAAAGGTGCGGTAAGAGCGCACCGCGCGGCTGGTAACAGGCGCGGCGATGGTAAACCCCACTCGGAGCAAGACCAAATAGGAATCCGTTAGCTGTGGCCCACAGTGGATTCGGGTAGGTCGCTACAGGCAGGTGGTGACACCTGTCGCAGATGAATGATCGTCCACGACAGAACCCGGCTTATCGACCGACTCGTTTAATTTCAGGAATGGTAGGGGTCAGGTCTAGCATTGTAGCCTTAATGCCAGACCTGACCAGGTAACTGACCACTAAAGGCTACAATGCTAGACCTGACCTCTACCATTATGACCGCTACCATGTTAGTGATCTCAAGCGCACCACCTGACTCGAAGCTGAGAGTGTGAACATCGAATGTTCCGGTTAAAATATTCGTAGTCAGGAAGTGCACGTCCCGCTCTCACTGACAGATACCTGCCAGTTCCTACAGTATGGTTGAGAACGGAACGGAAGGACTATATCGGTTAGAACCGCATACCCTCAAGTGACTTCATACACACCGCACAGCGGCACACATCGACTACCGGCCCCCAAAAATGCCATTCCTGGCGTATTCCTTATACTTTTTTCTACTAAGCAGGGGTGTAGGAAATAAAAAAATAACCTGTAACTTAAAGTAAAATATTAACAAGTGATTTTACTAGACTGTTTTAGTACATTTTTTAGGTAAAACATACCTGTCATACCTCCTCTGTTCCTCGCGAAATCTGCGCTAATTAGCTGAAATTACAACGTTTTTTCTGTCCGCTTGCTTGACAGTGTCTCGCACACGGACCTATAGTGTTGAAAAGTGGTAATAAGTGGGAAAAATTGGCTTTTTGTGGGTTAAGGGGTCAATTGAGTGGGGAGAACTGCCGTGTTTCGCGGAGTACAGCACATCAATATGGACGCCAAGGGGCGACTGGCTATGCCGGCGCGTCAGCGCGAGCCATTGTTGTCCCAGTGTGCTGGTCAGATTGTCGTCACTATTGATACCCAAGCCGCCTGTCTGGTGGTTTATCCGCTGCCCGAGTGGGAGCGAATCGAGCGTGAAATTCAAAACCTACCTACCCTCAAGCCGGCTGTTAAGCGGTTCCAGCGCCTGGTGCTGGGTTATGCCACCGATCTGGAGTTGGATGGCAGCGGTCGTATGTTGTTGCCGCAGTCGTTGCGTGAGTATGCGCAGCTGGACAAAAAGCTGGTGTTGGTCGGGCAGGGCAACAAGCTGGAATTATGGTCCGAAGTTCTGTGGTTGGCCGAGCGGGACCAGGCGCTGCAGGACTCCGGTTCTGCGACTGAGCTGCCCGACGAATTAATGTCGCTGACGCTGTAGTGTCTGTTCACCAGACAGTTCTGTTACGAGAGGCGGTGGATGCTCTGGTGACTACACCCAGTGGCTTTTATGTGGATGGCACCTTCGGTCGCGGTGGTCACAGCCGTTACCTGCTGGAGTGTCTCGACGATGATGGGCGGTTGCTGGGGGTGGACAAGGATCCGCTGGCCTGTGCCGCAGCTGAAGAGTTGGCAGCGAGTGAACCCCGCTTTGAGTTTTATCACGGGTCGTTCGCTCAGCTTCCCCATCAACTGCGTGGGATGGGGATCGACGCAGTTGATGGCATTCTACTCGACCTGGGGATGTCCAGCCCACAGCTGGATGACGGGGAGCGCGGTTTCAGCTTTCTGCATGACGGTCCGCTGGACATGCGTATGGATACCAGCCGCGGGGAAACGGCGGCGCAATGGCTGTCACACGCGGTTGAACAGGATATCGCCGATGTGTTGAAAGAGTATGGAGAGGAACGATTTGCCCGGCGCATTGCCGCGGCGATTGTCGCCGCCAGGGTGGAATCGCCCATTGCGACCACGGGTCGCCTGGCCAGAGTCGTCAGCGAGGCAAACCCCAAGTGGGAAAAACACAAGCACCCGGCCACCCGGTCGTTCCAGGCTATCCGTATCAAGGTCAACCGCGAGTTGGAAGATTTACAGGACCTGCTCGCCGGCGCACTGGATATGTTGCGCATTGGTGGCCGGTTGGTAGTCATCAGTTTTCACTCTCTGGAGGATCGCCTGGTTAAGCGCTATATGCGTGATATGGCCAGAGGGGAGAAGTTTCCCGTTGGGCTGCCGATACCGGACAGTGCGCTCAACCGGCGCATGAAGTTGATAGGTAAGGCCATCAAGGCTGGTGCCGGAGAAGTGGCAGGTAATGTGCGGGCGCGCAGTGCGATTATGCGTGTCGCGGAGAAAATCAGTTAATGGTCTGGTTGGGTAAACAGCGTGGCGAAACGTAGGATGGTTAGCCCTGCCACAGTGCAGAGCGATAGGCGCAGTCCGGCGGAACTGTTCTGGTTCAACGCCGGCACGCTGTTGCTGATTTTGTTTTCTACCTTTGCGGTTATACATTCCACCCATGCCTGTCGCGCGCTCTATGCGCAGTTGCAAGTGCTGGAGTCCTCTCAATGGTATTTGCATGAGGATTATGGCCGCCTGTTGCTGGAGCAAAGCACCTGGGCTTCGCACCGCAGGGTGGAAAAGGTCGCTCGCGCCGACCTGGGCATGCAGGCGCCTGATCTGGCGCTGTTGAAGGTGGTGCCCCAGTGAGGCGCAATAAAAATCAGCCGATATCGGTGTGGCGTTTTTACCTGGTGGTGGGCGTGCTGTGCTCGTTGCTGGCCCTGCTGGTTGGGCGCGTGTTGTCACTGCAGGTTCTGGACATGGAGCGCGGGCATGAATTCCTGCAGGATCAGGGGGCCATGCGCTCGGTGCGTACCGCTGAAATACCTGCCTACCGGGGAGTCATTTCCGATAGGCGGGGCGAGCCTCTGGCAGTGAGTACCCCGGTGGTTTCGATCTGGGCCAACCCACGGATATTAAAGGGATCGGAACGCCTGGGCGAACTGGCGCAGGCGCTGGGTATAAAGTTGCCCCAGTTGCGCGACAAGCTGGCCCGCTATGAGGGCAAGCAGTTTATGTACCTGCAGCGCCACCGCGTACCGACCGATGCCAGGGCGATACTGGAAAAGCGGATCAGGGGCGTATACGGGGAGCGTGAGTATCGCCGCTTCTACCCGGCGGGTGAAGTGGCCGCCCAACTGGTGGGTTTTACCAATGTAGATGACCAGGGTATTGCCGGGTTGGAGCTGGCCTACAACGACTGGCTGCAGGGTGTGCCGGGCAAGAAAAAATACATCAAAGACCTGCATGGTGAAGTCGTGCGTGATATCGGTGTGCTGGAGCCCGCCAGACCAGGCAAGGACCTCACCCTGAGCATAGACCTGCGCTTGCAGTATTTGCAGCACCGTGAGTTGCAGCGGGCGGTCACCGCACTCAGCGCGGCCTCCGGTTCAATTGTTACGCTGGACGCACATACCGGTGAAATTCTGGCCATGGTCAACTACCCGGTATACAACCCCAACAGCCGCAAGGGGGTGAAGGCGGCCAGCATGCGCAACCGGGCCATGACCGATGTGTACGAGCCCGGCTCCACCATGAAATCCCTGACCCTGGTCGCAGCCCTGGAAAGTGGCCGCTACACGCCACAAACCATGATCGATACTACTCCTGGCCGGATTCGTGTTGGCCGCAAGGTCTATTCTGATCCGCGTAACTACGGTGATATCAGTGTGACCCGGGTCATCCAGAAGTCCAGCCAGGTGGGAGTGACCAAAATCGCCCTGGAGCTGGGTCACGAGCCCATCTGGGATGTGTTCAACCGTTTTGGGATCGGACAGCCAACCGGTACCGGCTTTCCCGGTGAGAGTGCCGGGCGGCTGCCCAACCGGCCTCGCTGGCACGCCACGGAGAAAATCTCCCTGGCTTTTGGCTATGGTATTACCACAACACCCTTGCAACTGGCCAGAGCCTATACCGTGTTCGCCAACGGCGGTGTGCAGCAGCCGGTGTCACTGCTGGCGCTGGAGGGAGAGCCGTCCCCCGGGATTCAGGTGGTCTCGCCCCATATTGCCGCCCAGGTGCTGGAGATATTACACGCGGTGACAGGGGAACACGGTACAGCGCGCAAAGCGCGCGTCCCTGGTTATCAGGTGGGTGGCAAGACCGGCACGGTGCGCAAGGTCGGTCCCGGGGGTTATAGCGGTGATCGGCATGTGGCCCTGTTTGCCGGTATTGC
>QNFR01000163.1 GCA_003646405.1 Gammaproteobacteria bacterium | reverse complement strand
CAGGGTCTGGAGCTGGTGGTAGCCGTCGGGCCTACGGCCTGTAATGTGCAGGAAAAGGTTGAGCTTGGCTGGCGACAGCAGGCTGAGAGTGGCAGTCATCAGCTGGGCTGGGCTTGCCAGTCGTGAATAATCATCCGGGCACTGGTGCTGCCCCGTTGGATTCGCAGGCGCGTGGGGAGAGTGAGATTTTTGAACTGCTCATATTGCTCGTAGTGAATTTCCCAGCCATTTTGCCGTAGCTTGCGTAACAAGTCCCGGTCCGGGTCCAGTTCAAGCAGCTGTACCGGGGACTCTGGCACCGGGATGCCCTTGAGCCAGTAGAGCAGGGCGTGCAGGGGCAAGTCCCAACCGGTGTTCAGGGCAATGGCATCGGGTGTGGATATATCGAAGGTTTTGAACTCGTCCCCCTGGCGTATCTCCATTTGCTGACCGTCACTGGTAATCGTGGTGGCACTGACTCCCATAGGCCCACTCAAGTGCAACTCGGTGCTCAGGCCTTGTTGTTGCCACAGGAGGGTCGCCGTTTCTGCGCGTTCGCTGGAGCGCAGGGCCAGTTTGCCGCGCGCCGTCCAGTGCTCAAGTTGTTGTAGGGCGCTGCGGTGTTCCGGCCAGCTCGGGTAACTCGTATCCCGGGTGTCCTGACCGGCGCACCCCGCCAATATCAGCAGTATCGGCAGCGCCAGATACAGGCTCCGGGACATTTAAGGCAGGGTCTCCAATGCCGTGTCGTCGACCGGATTGCCGCTGTTAATAGGTTGGCCGCCCAGCGAGCTGACGCCCAGGCGCTCGAGGGTGCTCAGCAGTATCTCGTGATCAGGATCTTTTAACAGGGCGCCCTGCCAGACAGCGGTGGCGGCATCGGTATCCCCGGTAATCCACAACACCTCACCCAGGTGCGCCGCTACCTCCGGGTCGGGAAATACCGCATAGGCGCGGGTCAGGTAATCCAGCGCCTCCTCATAGCGTCCCGTGCGATAAAGTACCCACCCCATGCTGTCCAGGATGGCGGGTTCATCGGGCGCCAGCGCCAGCGCCTGGGATATCAGCGCCATGGCTTCCGTGTAGCGTTCGGTACGGTTGGCCAGGCTGTACCCCAGCGCATTAATAGCGGTCGTGTTGTTCGGGTCGTTAGCTATGATCACTCGTAAATCTTTCTCCATCAGGACCAGGTCACCTTGCTGTTCGCTCAGCATGGAGCGCGCGTACAGCAGGGACGTGGATGCCGGCACTTCCGCCAGGGCCTGGTTTAGCACTTGCACGGCTGCATCCAATGCGCCTGCCTGGATCAACAGATCCGCTTCCAGGCCATAAATCTGTTCGCGTCGCTGTGGGTTCTCCTCGCGCTGCTGGTTGAACCAGGTGTGACTGCGCTGCGCTTGTCCCGCTGCAATAAGAATGCGCCCGAGGCGCTTGTTAGCGGCCAGAAACTCCCGGCTGTCCTGGACCTGCATGTACTGGGAAACGGCTTCCTGTGGATTGCCGGCAGTCTCAGCGATACGCCCCAGGTAAAAGTGGGCCTCATCCATTCTCTGCTCCAGGGCCAACAGCTGATTCAGGTAGGCCTTGGCCGCCAGGTCGTCGCCGATTTCACTGCTGATCAGGGCCAGGGAGAGTAGCAGGTCGCCATCCCGGGGTGATTGCGCCGAAAGGATCTCGAACTGCTCCCGGGCACCTGCCATATTGCTGGCGGTCAGCAGGCGGGCGTACTGCAGGCGCAGCCACTTGTCTTGTGGGTTTTCCTCCAGCGCCTGCTGCAACCGTGCAAAGGGCTTTTTCGCGTTCTCCGTCAGTAGTATTTTGACCTCCAGCAGAATAGCCTGGGACTGCTTGGGCTCCAGGTCAAATAGTACGTCCAGTTTATCCAGTGCCAGGTCGTATTGCCTATACTCGGTATGTATTAAAGCCTGGGTCAGCAATAGCTTGGTGTTTTCGGGAAATTCGGCGGCCAGTTCGTTGATCCCGCTCACCAGTTTAGCGCGCTGCTGTGCGTCCAGTCGGGAAAAGCCATTGAGCAGTGAGGGGAAGTTTGCCTGTGCGCCATTGCGCTCCGCCAGTGCTAAATGGGGCAGGGCTTCGACGGTGCGTCCCCGGCGTACCAGTAAGCTGGCCAGGGTGCTGTTTGCCTCCACATTGTCGGGATCCAGCTCAACCCACAGTTGTGACGCGCTCAGTGCCTCGGGCTCCCTCTGCATAAACTGGGTCAGATGCGTTGTATGCGCACTGACACCGGCATCGCGCAGAATCCGGGACTGGGTGAGGTAATTGTTCAGCGCCACGTCATATTCACGCCGCCTGAGGGCGAATTCGGCGACCAGCAGAGGGTAAAGGCTGTCGTCCGGGAAAGGCCTCTCCGGGGGCTTCGCCACAGGTGCTTTATCGGCCACAGGCGCCTGCGCCGATGCAGGGTCTTTTTCTAAGACGGTCGCCGGACTGGCGCAAGCGGTCAGCAGCGCATAGGCGGTGGCAATGGCTAGGAGGCGCAACACTGGATAATCCAAAGGCAAGACAGGCGTTATGATGACACAGACCAACGCTGAAACCCACAGCGTAGCTTACCCGGACGCCCGGCGCATTTTCCGCAGGGGGAATTTACGACGTAGGACCACTGTCATTTGGCACGTAACTTGTTAAAATCAAGGGCAATTTTCGCCAAATGTGCTAAAGTGCGCCGGTTTTGAGAGGCCGCCAGTCGGGACGGCGAGAGTCAGGCTGTTGCGCCGTGGAGGCAATTACACCCGCTATGAAATTGATCGCCCTGGGAATCAACCACAACTCTGCCGCCGTCGAGGTGCGCGAGCGGGTTGCCTTTGCCCCGGAGCAGGTTACTGAAGCCCTGGTCGATGCCTGCGCCGCCGCCGGGGTGGATGAAGTGGTCATTCTCTCCACCTGCAACCGCACCGAGCTCTATGTCATTGTGCCGGAGGGTATCGCCCTGGCCGACAAGGCCATGCAATTGATTGACTGGGTGGCCAATTACCACCACCTCTCAGCGGAAGAGTTGCGCCAGTGCGCCTATCATTTCGAAGCCCAGCAGGCTCTGCAACATATGGTGCAGGTGGCCAGTGGCCTGGATTCAATGGTGTTGGGTGAGCCACAAATTTTTGGGCAACTCAAGTCGGCTTACGCGGTGGCCTCCGAATCCGGCACCGTGGGGAGTGAACTGGGGCGTTTGTTTCCGCGGGTGTTCTCCATCGCAAAACGGGTTCGTACCGACACCGCCATCGGGGAAAATCCTGTTTCGGTCGCTTATGCGGCGGTGGATTTGGCCGGCCATATATTTGCAGACCTCAGCCAGTCCAATGCCCTTTTGGTGGGGGCCGGTGAGACCATCGAGTTGGTGGCTCGCCACCTGATCGAGGCGGGGGTGAGTAAAATTGTCATCGCCAATCGCACCCTGGGCCGGGCCCGCGAGTTGGCGCAACAGTTTGGTGCCGAGGCGGTGTTGCTGGCCGAGATTCCGGAGCAGTTACTGGATGCCGATATTATTATTACCTCCACTGCCAGCCAGCTACCTATTCTCGGCAAGGGCGCGGTAGAACAAGCGCTCAAGGCACGCAAGCACCGCCCATTCCTGATGGTGGATATTGCCGTGCCACGGGATATCGAGTCCCAGGTGGGCGATTTGCGCGATGTATATTTGTACAGCGTTGATGACCTGCGCGAGATCGTTGACCAGAATTTGCGCAGCCGCCGCGATGAGGCCTGTAAGGCTGACCTGATAATTGAGGAAGGCGTCAGGCAGTACGTGCAAGAAATGCGCAGTCTCGGTGCGGTGGATGTGGTGAAGGAGTACCGGCAAATGGCTGAGCAGCTGCGGGAGCAGGAGTTACAGCGCGCCATGCGCGCACTATCGAGGGGCGATGATCCGCAGCAAATTATCGCGCAGCTGGCGCGTGCGATCACCAACAAGTTGATTCACGCACCCACTGCCGGGCTTAAGCAGGCCAGCGCCGAAGGGCGGTTGGACACTGTGGCCAGTGCCCGCAAGCTGCTGGGCCTGGAAGGGGAGGAGCAGGTTCCCGCTCCGGCTCTGACTAAGGCTACAGTGACCGACGAGCAAGAAGAATTTGATCTGCCGTCCTCTACCGTAGAAACATCCAGACGCACATTGCAATGAAAGCATCGCTATTGACCAAGCTGGAGACCCTCACCGACCGGCACGAGGAAGTATCGGCCTTATTGGGGGACAGTGAAACTATCGCCGACCAGAACAAGTTTCGAGACCTGTCCCGTGAGTACTCGGAACTGGAGTCGGTGGTGAAATGCTACGCCGATTACAGCCAGGTAAAAGCAGATCTGGACGAGGCCAGGCAGATGCTGGAAGATGCCGACCCGGATCTGCGGGAGATGGCCCGGGAGGAAATCGAAACCAGTGGCGGGCACCTGGAGGAACTGGAGGCACAACTACAGACCTTGCTGCTACCCAGGGATCCGCAGGACTCCCACAACGTATTTCTGGAGATTCGCGCTGGCACCGGTGGCGACGAGGCGGCGATCTTCTCCGGTGATCTGTTTCGCATGTATTCCCGCTACGCCGAAAACCGCGGCTGGAAAGTGGAGGTGTTGTCAGAGCGCCACGGCGAGCACGGCGGT
>QNFR01000162.1 GCA_003646405.1 Gammaproteobacteria bacterium | reverse complement strand
GGTTGTCATTGCGCAATGCTGTGGCCACCGCCTCCATCAGCAAGGGCGGCATGGCGACGTTCATACCCAGAATCAGGTTTCTCACGGGCATCAGCTGTGCCGCGGCCTCGAATGCGCTGACACATTTTTGCTTATACTGTGCACTGATATTCATACAGCGAATTTTCCATAGAAACAATAACAGCTACGTTACCTTGACTAGCAGTCATTGGCATCAAGATACACAGATTACTTGAAGGCACCAGCTGGAATTGCTGAAAATCAACGATAAGTAGTGGGTCGGTCCTCGGGTAGACCTGCCACTGCGATATTTCAACACCCCGTCCTGCTACTGAATTTACCGCGCCCGATGTCCCCCGTCATTCAGTTGAATTCCACAATGTTATTTTGTCATCGATAGTATAATAGAGAAACACTTAAAAACCACAGATGCACGGACCATGTCTATTAACGATAGCACAAACCACGGGATTGATATCTTCAAGTACATTGACGGTCATCCGGTATCAAGATTCTACTCACACGATTCCGCGTAGGTTCCTTTTAGCGACTTGTTGCCACCTATGCCAGCTAAAGGCTGTTGACGGTAGAACAAGCTCAATTGCTTGTACACCTGCGGGTAGATGGCATGTAATCGACCTGGTGATGCAAAAAAATATTCGGAACACACGGCAAAAAACTCCGCCGGATTGGTGGCCGCATAGGGGTTGAGCCCCGGTTTGCGGCCCATTTTTACCCGCCGATTGAGGTGGATGTAAGCGGCTTGAAACGTGTCATGCCACAATTGTTGATCCATCGAAGCGTGCAGTGGCGGGTGTCCATTGCTACTGCCGTCGAGCATGTCCAGCTTGTGGGCAAGTTCATGAATCAAAACCTGGCACGGAATCTGTCGCAATGCGTGTGGCCTGGCATCCTGCCAATTTATTACCAGGGGCCCCTGGTAGCTCGTTTCACCCTGCTCAACAGGGTCAGTATGCAACACCAGCCCCAAAGGATTGCCACCAATTGGCGTGATTGGTTGCCGGTGAGGGCTGAACGCCGAGGGATATACGATAAGCTCTCGCCAGTTTCTCAGCCAGTCCAGGGCGGTACTCCGCCCGGGTGTTTCCAGGGCATAGATAACGATGGCAATACGGGTTGCCAGATAGGCTTTGATGGCTTCCGTCAAAATCATTCCCCGTACAGGAGAAAACGTTTTCCGCCACAAGATCTCTGATGCCAGAATACGTAGTTTAAGGCGTTCCCTATGCCCGAAGCGGGCCAATAAGGGATCACGTTGTTCAATATCAAACCAGGTAGGGGCGGGGATATGGCGTTTTCGTAATCGACGCGTGAGTAACCTGCGATTGGCCCGGGCCGATAGCGGCAACCAGGTCATGGCCGGCGAAGCAGCCCTGGCAGCAAGGCTATCAACGCCTTAAGAGTCAAGTGTGTGCGTTTCATTGTGGTGCCCCGGGTCTGTACATTGATGTATTCGATCACCAGCATCATGATCAAGTTATCCAAGCCGACCCCTGGAAGCCCTGACGGTCGATGTCAGTTGCCGGAAGACAAGGTCTGGAAGTGCGAGTAATAAGCATCAATAGACTTCTGTGATCCGGCCAGAAATACCGCGTCGGCCTCCTCCACCCGGCAATCATCGGCGAACTCCACGATCACCTCCCCGGCACGCTCAATGGCCACAACCTGACATCCGGTACGTTCCCGCACGCCAGCCCGGAGCGGATGGTTACCGATCAATCTGGAGGCCCCCACCCTGACCAGCTTCAGATCCTGCTCCAGACTGATATACTCATTGCCCAAAAGGTGCTGGGCTAGAAGTTGTCCAGCTACTTGCCCTATGGAAAGCGCGAAGTCTACCCCGACCCGGTACAACCTGGACACTGCTTGCGTTTGCTTGACCCGCGCGACAAGTGGTACGTTGGGGGCGCATTCGCGTACCATCGTGGCCACAAACAAGGCTTCGCTGTCAGTGCTGAGCGCCAACACCACAGCGCTGGCGTCCCGCACACCGGCCTGTATCAAAATATCCCGGTCGAGAGCGTTGCCTACGATGTCGACCCCCTCATTCTGCTCACTATCGATGGTCACCGTCCTCTCGCCGGCATCTATAAGCATTCCTTGCACTAATCGCCCGAGCTCCCCAAAACCAACGATGATGATGGGTCCATGCCGCTTCAGCGGTATAGCCAACCTACCCAGACTCTCAAGGGCTGGTTCGCGGCCTATCACCACGATAATGTCACCCGGCGAGAGCGGGGTATCGGCAAGCGGTCTGGGAACGAACTGACCGTTGTGCCACTGGCCCAGCACCACGACACCGTGCCGCTCGCGCAGTTGCGCCTGCGACAATATCTCTCCGGCCAAAGGGCTGTCGTTATGGATACGTAACTCCGCGACGCCGACATGTTCACCGAGCTGTTGCACTGCCTGGATGGTGGGCCGAATACGCCGGCTTGCACGAGAAGCCAGTGCCGCTGCCAGAACATGAACGGGGGTATCGACGGCCGTTGCCCCCCAATTTGTGAGGGGTTGACGGTGCAAAGGATCCTCCACTAGTGCATAGATAGGGCCCTCGAAGCCGTTGTCGCGAGCGCTCAAAAGAAGCGCGGCATTGTCCTGATCGCTGCCGTTGGCGACGATGGCCTGGGCGTGACCGATACCGTCCAGGCTCAGCTCGTCCAGAGTGCGGCTGAGTACTACCTCCAATCCCTGCTCATGCAGGCGCCGAGCGGTATCCTCATCGTCCTCAATAATCACGACCCGACGTCCGTATCGCGCCAGCTCCTCGATCAGGACCGAAACCGTAGGGCCATAGCAGTAGATCAGTACATAACGCTCGCCTTTGGGCGCGGGCAGGTTGCTGGGCAATCGAGTCTCGAAGCGTTCCTCAAAAAACGGAATCACGTAGACCGGAAAGAGGAGGAACACCAGGAACAGGCCCAAAAATTGGATGATGATGACGAACGCGACCATCAGTGGGTTTTTCCAGTGGGTGTCAGCGCCGTAACCAGTGGCAGTCAGCGTCTCGGCGGCCCACTCTAGGCTGGACAAGAAATCTCTCGGTGTGCCTTCGAGGTAGGTCATCGCTTCCATATAGAGGAAACCGACGAGCAGCACGGTCACGGGAAGCGCCGCTAACAGCAAGATAAGTCTTCGTGTTGAGCGTTTCACTCTAAATACGACGAGCGGTGTATGGACCTGACTTCTTTCATCTTCTCACCCCCTCCCCCGGGGCGCTGGTCAAACAGGCAATCTGCGCAGCTAATTGTTGCCTCGATTATGACTGGAAACTGTTGCGGCATATAGTATGCTTATCATGGATCCACGTTCATGCGATGTGCATTGATATATATCAATGCACCCAACCGGCTACGGGATTATTTTTTTAGTTACCTATTTGAGTTTGTATCCAGCCCCAATATGCTGGGAATCAGATGTCACCGAGCTGGAAAAAGCGGAACCCCGTGTTCTGAATGTTCCACCCAGCTACTAGCGTACCTAATGGCCTCAGGGTCGAATTATCGGTTATAGTTAAGCAATAGCAAAATTCAGCAGAGGCGATAATCCCGATGCCAGAATTGAAGCCCGACGAAGCGGTGGGTTATCTCCACGAGGTGCAGGGCCCCGTGGTGGTGATTCGCTGTGAGCGTATGCCGCCCTTGCGCCGGGCTTTGTGCGCCCGACTGGAAGGCGACGAGGTAATGTTCGAGGTTCACCAGCATCTCGATGAGCATCACGTGCGCGCAATCACCCTGCATAGCACCTCCGGCCTGAGCCGTGGCATGCCCATCTTCGACACCGGTGCGCCGCTGCATGTGCCGGTAGCGCCCGAGATTCTTGGGCGCGTGGTAAATATCTTTGGCGCCCCCCTCGATGGACAGCCGTCCTTTGCCCCCGTGGCGATGAATAATATCCACGGCACCAAACACCCGCTCCATGAGCTGCGGGGCGCGCGCGATATTCTGCAGGTCGGCATCAAGGTGATAGACCTGCTCTGTCCTTTCGTGCGCGGCGGCAAGACCGGCCTCTTTGGCGGTGCCGGGGTGGGCAAGACGGTGTTAATCATGGAGTTCATCCATGCAGTTTCTGCCATCCACAAAGGTGTGTCAGTTTTCGCGGGTGTCGGTGAGCGCATCCGGGAAGGTCATGAGCTGTGGCACGAGCTGCGCAAAGCCGGAGTGATGGATCAGTCGCTGCTGGTATTCGGTGAGATGGACGAATCGCCCGGCGTGCGCTTTCGCATCGGCCTTACGGCGCTCACCTATGCCGAATATCTGCGCGACAGCCTGCAGAAAGAGGTGCTGCTGTTGATCGACAACGTGTTCCGCTTCGTCCAGGCCGGCAGCGAGATTTCCAGCCTGCTGGGGCGCATGCCAGCCACGGTAGGTTATCAGCCGACACTGGGCACCGAAGTGGCCGAGTTGGAAGACCGCATCGACTCCACTGATCAAGGCGCCATCACTTCGGTGCAGGCGGTCTACGTGCCGGCAGACGATATGACCGACCCGGCGGTGACCACCATCCTCGGCCATCTCGATACCACGGTAATCCTGTCGCGCAATCAGGCCGCCCAGGGCATTTACCCGGCGG
>QNFR01000161.1 GCA_003646405.1 Gammaproteobacteria bacterium | reverse complement strand
GGCTTCAGTTCGGAGTAGTTGTACTGGTAGTCGCGCGTCATGTTTTCATAAAAACAGTGGAGTGCGCTCCAGGAGCCCTATTTTGCTGATCGCGTGTTTCAGCGCGGCAGCTCTATAGGGCTTCTTGTAAGCAGGGTGGACAGGACGGGATTTTGCTCGGATCCTATGGACTGTTCGATACGCTGCACAATACTGGCACTGTCCAGGCCGGTCCAGGTCAATTGCTCTTCATGAGAGCCATGTTCCACAAACTGGTCCGGTAGCCCGAGATTCAGTACGGTTGTTGATTTACCCTGCGCGGCCAGGAACTCGTTAACCGCAGCACCGGCGCCACCCGCCACGGCATTCTCCTCCAGCGTGACCAGTAATTCGTAGCACCCCGCCATTTCCAGCAGTTTTTCCTCATCCATGGGTTTAACCCAGCGCATATCCACGACAGTCGCATTCAGCTGTTCTGCCGCCACCGTGGCCTCAGGCAGCAGCGTACCATAGCTAAGAATCGCCACCCGCTCCCCCCTGCGTACCTCCACAGCCTTACCAATCTCCAACTGCGTCATCTCATCCGCAATAATCACCCCCGGCCCGGTACCTCTTGGATAACGAATAGCCGCAGGCCCCTGATGCTGATACGCCGTATACAGCATTTGCCGGCACTCATTCTCATCAGAGGGCGCACCAATTACCATATTGGGAATACAGCGCAGGTAACTCAAATCGAATGCGCCGTGATGCGTGGGACCATCCTGCCCCACCAGCCCTGCCCGGTCTATACCGAAGGTGACATCAAGATTCTGCAGGGCGATATCGTGCACCAGTTGGTCATAACCGCGCTGCAGGAAGGTGGAGTAGATCGCCACCACCGGCTTGAGTCCGTCGCAGGCCATCCCGGCCGCCAGAGTCAATGCATGCTGTTCGGCAATGGCCACGTCGTAGTAGCGATCTGCAAAGCGGTTGGCGAAATCCACCATGCCGGAGCCTTCACACATGGCGGGAGTAATACCCACCAGACGGTTGTCTCGTTCGGCCATATCACACAGCCAGCGCCCGAACACATCCTGGTACTTGGGAAGCTTGGGTGTGGCCAGCTGAGGCTTGTCTGGCACATCTGCCGGCCGCGGCCCCTTGGGCTTGGCCTCGATCTTGTTGATCGCATGGTAGCCCACCGGATCCGCTTCTGCGGGGGCGAAGCCCTTGCCCTTCATGGTACGAATATGCAGAAATTGCGGACCTTCCAGGTCCTTCATGTTTTCCAGGGTATGGATCAACTGGGGCAGGTCGTGGCCATCCAGTGGGCCGATATAGTTGAAACCCAGTTCTTCAAACATGGTGCCGGGGGCGACCATGCCTTTCATGTGTTCTTCGGTGCGCTTGGCCAGTTCCCAGGCCGGGCGGATTCTTTCCAGGACTTTTTTGGAGCCCTCGCGCATGGCGATATAGAACTTGCTGGCCCAGATCTTGGCGAAGTAGGTGGCCATGCCGCCCTTGTTGTGGCCGATGGACATTTGATTGTCATTGAGGATCACCAGCATATTGGGCCGTTCGTGCCCCGCGTGAGCCAGGGCCTCGAAGGCCATGCCGCCGGTGATGGCGCCGTCGCCTATCACGGCGATAACTTTGCGCGCTATGCCCTGTTGCCTGGCGGCCAGCGCCATGCCCATCGCGGCGGAGATGCTGGTGGAGGAGTGGCCGACGCCAAAGGTGTCGTACTCGCTCTCGGCGCGCTTGGGGAATCCCGCCAACCCGCCGGCCTGTCGCATGCCGTGCATCTGCTGCATGCGGCCGGTGAGGATTTTATGGGGATAGGTCTGGTGGCCCACGTCCCATACGATACGGTCAAAGGGGGTGTTGTAGATATGGTGTAGTGCCACGGTGAGTTCGACAACACCCAGACCCGCCCCAAAATGTCCGCCGGACTGGCCCACGCTGTAGAGCAGGTAGGCCCTGAGTTCTTCCGCGAGCTGTAACAGCTGTGCGGTGTTCAGATCGTGCAGGGATGCGCCCTGATCGATACTGGTCAGCAGTGGGCTGTTGGGTGGTGATACGGGGATTTCCGAGAGCATGGGCGCAATTCTAGCGCATATTGGCGCTAAAGTGGCATATCAGGGAGTAGTTGCGAGCTTTTGTGCCTGGGGGGTGTCTGCTTCAATCTGCGAACGCAGCAATAAAGACAAACGCAGGTAGCCGTGCTCATTGAGGTTTACCCCGTCACTGCGGTAGAAACCCGACTGGGGTTTGCCATCGGCAGCGCATAACAGGGGGTTGGCATCCAGAATGGTCACGCGCTTGTCAGTGTCCGCCCATGCCTGGAGCAGCTGAGTGGTCTGGTCGATGATGGGGCTGTCCTGGGGATATAGCGGTGTCTTTAGCGGCGTGAAAATGTAGAACTGGCGGGTGACTTTGTAGGAGCCATCCAGCTCGACCAACTCGGCGATGGCGGTAGCGAGATCCTCGGGGGACTTGTTGTCGCGGATATGAAACTCGCTATTGCCGGGCAGTAATACCACGGTATCGGGCTGGTAGTACCCGACCAATCGTGAGTAATTGTAGGTGATGTCCTCAACAATGGCGTCACCCAGGCCTCGCATCAATACCGGTTTGGGCGTCAGCAGGTCATCCAGGCCGTGCCACAGTCGCACACGGTGTCCACCTACCACAACGATGGGTTCTGTGGGCAATTGGTTTAATGCATCTGCAGTCGCATAAGCATTGATCTCACGCGCCCAGGTATCGGGTGAGGCATTCAGGGTCTCCATAGTGTCCCTGGACACCAGGTACACCAGGTGAACGACAGGTAGCAGCAGCAGAATCGTGCATGCTATGCGAATGGCTTTCCAGGAGTACATGCTCCGGGCCCCGATTGTGGTTATTTCGCCAAGTGTGTAGTAAAAAGCCGGTGCTGGCAATGAAGGGGTGTGCCCAGCTGTGACAGGGTTCTCAGGTTTGTAGGCAAACTGTATCTTTACAGGGTCTTCGGTGTAGGATTCACAGCATGATCTACCAACGCCACATCCCGCGGGAGGAGCTGTTTTCTTCCCAACTGGAAATGCTCATGCAGAATGGACGGCTCGCCACGGTGAGTGCGAATCTGGTGGGCGTGGCGGCCACGGTGTTGATTTTCTGGCCCTTTATGCAACTCTCCACCATTTTGCTGTGGGCCGCCGCGTTCCTCATATTGCTGCTGTTGCGCTCTCTGCAAATGAGCAATGCGCTGGTTGAGCGTCGCTACCAGACCAAACCAGGGCGAGTCTACTGGCAGCTCATCATCGGCGCAGCGCTTACCGGGGTCGTGTGGTCCACGGTTTATATCTTTGCAGCCAGCCATGTGCCGGTCACCATGCAGTATGTATTCCTGTTGCTGATTGTGATGATCACGGCGTTCTCGCTTGGCTTCTCGGTGGCGATTCGGGAGTACTTTGTTGTCTATGTATTCACTTCACTGTGGCCCATTGCCTGGTGGAGCCTGGCGCACTATTGGGAGCAGCCCTACAATATGTTGATCGGTCTGGTGCTGTTAGCTTTTTGTGCCCTGCTGATCTACGTCTGCGACCAGACCTACAAGTCTTTCCGCAACATGATTTCCATGACCTGGGAGCGCGAACATATCGCCCAGGAATTGGGCGATCTCACCAGCTCTCTGCGTGACCGCAATCGCCAGCTGCGTGATGCGCGGCGCCAACTTACGGATCTGGCCAACGTGGATGAGCTGACCGGATTGGGCAACCGGCGCCTGGTGAATAGTGCATTGCAAGAGGAGATGAACCGGGCCCGTCGCAGTGGCGGTGAACTGTCGCTTATCCTGCTGGATGTGGATTATTTCAAGAATTACAACGACACTTATGGCCACACAGCCGGGGATACGGTGTTGCAGAAGTTGGCCGATCTGATGCAACGGGCGGCCACCCGGGCCGGTGAAGTTGTGGCGCGTTACGGTGGTGAGGAATTTATCCTGGTATTGCCAGGCGCCTCGGCAGACTCTGCCATGCGTACGGCCTCGCGTTTGCGTGACCTGGTGAACGAAGAGCGGATTCCTCACGAGACATCCCAGGTTGAACAATATATTACAGTCAGTCAGGGCGTGCTTACCGTGCAGCCCAATAGTGAGATGGATCCTACGGATCTGGTCAAGCGGGTGGACAAGGCGCTTTATCAGGCCAAGGATGATGGGCGCAACGCCATTGCGGTGGCCTAATATATCTCCCTTCGGGTGACCCCCTTCGGGCGAATCACTGAATGCACACTTTATTCATTACAGTACACCAGACACCTACTCGGAAAAATCCTTAAACCGATGAATCTGCCGTCGCTGTTTTTTGGTGGGGCGATGGGCGGGGCGGTCAATCATGCCACCGGCGGCCTTGCGAGCCGCGGCTTGCGCTTCGCGTTTGGCACTGCTCTGGGGCGTCTCCTCGTACAGTAATTGCGCCTCGGTAGCGCCGCGCCGCTGGGCCGATAGCGTCTTCACCAGCACCATTTTTTCATCCCAGCCCTGGCGTATTTGCAGGGTGTCACCCACGCTGATCTCTTTGGAAACCTTCACCCGTTGGCCCGCCAGTTGGACTTTGCCGCCGTCAATGGCGGCTTTGGCCAGGCTGCGGGTTTTGAAGAAGCGCGCCGCCCACAGCCATTTGTCCAGGCGGAGTTTTTTCGGCTGGAGGGATTGGTCGCTCATTGTGGC
>QNFR01000160.1 GCA_003646405.1 Gammaproteobacteria bacterium | reverse complement strand
CTGGGCTACCTGCAAATAACCCTGTTGAAAAAATATCGTGACGAATCAGTGCCGGAAAAGAAAAGGCTGCAATGGCAAGCCGCCCTGCTGAGCTCGATCAATGCGATTGCCGCTGGCCTGCGGAATACAGGATAATTTCATTAACGAGAACCGGGCAAGCTATAAACCGACCTATCTTCTGGTGATATTCGGGACGATCACCGCATACGACATGCACAGACCTGCAACTCGGCGCGTTCATAGTTAGTGGGAATCCACCTGCCACAATTCGATAAAGAAAAATCACAAATTAGAGCTATTATTACCTTTAAGTTTAGATCGCAAGTGTGCGTGCAGACGGTAGTTTCTAATTTTTCGATCAATGTGGGAATTTGCAGATATGAAAATCATGAGTAAATTATTAGCAGGCTTTCTGGCGTTATTTTTGTCTTTTAGCGCTATGGCTGAGCGGCCTGCAGTCCGAGTTAGCAACAATAATACTTATCTCGCTTTGGGCGTATCGTCGATAAGGCTTAGCGAGGGTGCAGATAGCGTTTCTCCTTTCAATGTTTATGGTCGGCTTGGTTATAACTTTACTCGCTATATCGGCATAGGCCTTGAGGGTAGTTTTACGGTTTTGGAAGATGATTTTCAAAACGTCAATTACGGCATAAATACGGTGTTCGGTTATCTTAAGGGCATTATTCCCCTGGGCGAAAAATCAAAAATTTACGCCGTGGTTGGTCCGGCAAATGTCAAAGTCAAGGCCTCTGATGGTAGCGGTTCTTATTCGGTGGATGATGACGATACCGCTTATGGTATAGGTTTCGAGAGAGAACTTGATGGTTATGGATTCACTATCGACTACATAAAATACTATGATAATCAGGGTATAGATGTAGAAGCACTTAATATTGGCCTGATAGGCTACTTTTAGGTACGGTCAGGGAACTGGTAATCTACATCAGTTACCTGAATAAATAGTTTCCATTCCCCGTTCCGGCGTACCGGGAATCATTTGAGACAATAACAAGGACATAAGCGCAATTGCGGTACCGGTTAAAAATACCGCCGATGGCGAAACAATCCATACGATACCCAGTACCGCGGGTAATATCACCGCCGCAATGTGATTAATCGAAAATGAAACTCCGGCAGTAGCCGCCATATCGGCCGGGTCGGCTATTTTTTTAAGATAGCTCTTAAGCGCAATCGCCATCGCAAAAAAGATATGATCGAATATATAAAGCAGGCAGGCAAAAATAGCTGATTCGACGAAGGCATAACCGCTAAAAATAATCACCAGACCGATATACTCAAGCGTGAGTGTTCGTCTTTCACCCCAGTGGCTCACCAGCCGGCCGATGCGCGGCGCCAGGTAAATCGTCAATATGCCGTTGACCAAAAACAACATGGTCATTTCACCTACGTTGAAATGGAATTTCTCGACCATCAGGAAGCCCGCAAACACCACGAATATCTGGCGGCGTGCTCCTGACAAAAAGGTAAGCAGGTAGTAAAGCCAGTAGCGTTTTCGGATTATCATCTTCTTGTGCTGCTCGGCTTCGCCCTTGAAGTGGGGAAACTTGAGTATCATGAAAACAGCCATCATTACCGTCGCCCCGCCGCCGAGCAGATAAATCAGGCGATATCCCAGATCGAGCAAATCAACCAGCAAGTAAAGTACACCAAAAGCAAATAATCCAGTAAATGCACCAACGGCAATCTGTCGACCCATGACCACCGGCAATTGATATTTATCGATTAATTGCAGGGTTAAAGATTGTTGTATGGTCTCGGCATAGTGGTATCCCATCGACATCAACACCGTAGTGAAATAAAGGCCCATCACCGTGGGTAGATAACCGGTTATCGCGGTGCCGATGCCAAGCGCGATCAGTGCCACGAAAGCGATGGTTTGCTCGCGCATTATTAGCAGCAGGAATATAACCCCAAAGGCAAGGAAACCGGGCACTTCTCGCAAACTTTGCAAGATTCCGATTTCGACACCGGTAAAGTTAACCTGTTCGATGGCAAAGTTATTAATCAGAGCCTGCCAGGTTGCGAAAGATAGCGGTACGGCTGCCGAAAACAGGTAAAGAAATACTTCAGGGCGTTGAAAATAATGCTTAAACATGCAGTCCTGCTACGGGGTTTACTACTTGAAAGTACCGCTATGAAAGGCGAAATTCCCAGGCGGCAAGTGTTTGTCGATAATGCGGGAGATTATCACAATTATTGTTTTGCTACTGCATCAGGATTGAGAGAATTACCAGATGGATACATTTTTCTTCGGGTTCTCATCTGGCTTTTCACTGATTCTGGCAAATTCTGATTGACATCATAATGTGGGTGATTGCGGCAAAACTTGTATTCATGCAATAGCCGATATACATTTCTTGCCTTCGTTGAAACGAGAAAACCATGCGATTAAAACACAAAGTAGCTGTTGTTACCGGCGCCAGTAACGGTATAGGCCTCGCCATTAGTGAACGATACCTGGCCGAAGGCGTGAAACTGGTAATGACCGATATCGATGCAGAAAAGGGTACAGCGGAAGCCGAGCGGCTTGGCAGTGAGGGCGACGTCATCTTTATTCATAGCGATGTTGGTGACAAATCGAGCGTCGATTTATTATTTGCAAAAGCGGTAGATCACTTTGGTCGAGTTGATATCACTGTCGCAAACGCGGGTATTCTACGAACCGGTGCGTTTATCGATATCAGCGAAGAAGATTTTGACGCGGTGATCCGGGTCAACCTCAAGGGTGTCTTTCTCACCGGGCAAGCCGCCGCACGCCAGATGTCTGCACAAGATCCTCAAGGCGGAACAATCATCAATATGTCTTCGACCAACCAGGTTCTGGCGATACCTCAAATCGCGTCCTATGTGGTCTCCAAGGGAGGCGTCGGCCAATTGACCAAGGTAATGGCAATCAGTCTTGTCGAGCAAAATATCAGGGTGAATGGCATCGGCCCCGGTTCAGTCGCTACCGAGATGTTCGAAAAAAATATTGCCACGGATGAATCCGTGCTCGCAGCGGTAATGTCGCGTACACCGATGAAGCGTCCCGCGGACCCGAGTGAGATTGCATCGATAGCGGTATTTTTGGCTTCGCATGATTCATCGTATATTACCGGGCAGACTATTTTTGCCGATGGCGGCAGATTGCCTTTGGCTTATACCTGTTAGCTTTATTGTGTTTTCCTTGATCTCTGTAGAAGATTTTACTTTATAAGAACATTGTGGCCATACAGGTTTTCACGCACAAAAATTTTAAGCGCCTTGTAGCGTGTTTTGGGGTAAGTGCGCGAGTACCTTTTTCTCAACAGCAAGATAAAGTTTCCAATAAGTGTCTCCACTACCACGGCCTTGTTGACATGGATGTAATGTTTGCAGGTAATGCAGGGAGCATTTATCTGCCCATCGAAAAAATAGCGACCATATCAGAATCGTAAGCGCCCGGGCAACCCTACCTATAGATAAACAGCGAATTAAATAGACTGGTTTCTTAATCGGAGGAACGGGCGATTACGATGCGATATAGCCCACTACGGCAATTTGGGTAGGATTTGGCTTACAGTCGTAATATCTGCCACGAGCATCCACAACAGATGTTTTAGCCCTAACACTTAATACCCCCATACATATTAGTAGTATTTTCATTTACCAGGAAAACAGGTTGATGTACAGTGGTTGCACTAAAGAAAAGATACAAAGAAATAGGGCACTGTAGACAGCATTTTACTGGTTGCCTGGGCTAAGCCTGTTATCAAGTAGGTTGATAAAACTAAATACAGGCATCATAAAAATCTTAGTAAAGTGCTACCCGTTTAGCATTGTGGTAACGCCTGCAAACAGTGAGGGAAAATTATGTTTGGCTGTAGTTTGTTCAAATGTTTATCAAAACCATTCCCCCAAGATTTTGCGAAAGCTTGTTCTTTTGAAAATTTGAAGCAGGAATTTGTATCCAACCCATTTTTAGATCAATCTAAGAGCATCTGGGTATTTCCCTTGTTGATGCTACTCGCCCTCAAATGGCGAGCTCCGCACCGCTTGATAAGGCGCATGATTTCTACTATCACGATTTTCCGAATGGCGTTTCTGGGGAACATGAGGATCCTCAGACTGTATGTGATATCAGGGCTGGAATTATTAACTGGCCAAATTCCCTTACATTTGAGTCTACTGGGCAAGGCAGTGTTTGTTCCCCGATTATCGGTAGCTGTAAGGATTTAATACAAAATGCCACTCTTGGCTTTCCCCGAAAAAAATTTTACTGTGGAGACGCCTTTAGTGAGGGGGGAAGTAGTTGTAGCAACGTCAATTGTAGCCGCAATCCCCTGAAGGTCGATTTACAGAAAGAAGGCGGTCCAGAATCGGAGTGTCCAAAAGAAAAGGAATTAAGTAAAAGCGATGGGACAAACCCGATTAACATTGGCACCGGTGGTAAATATCAACTCGAAACCGATTTGCTTCCAAAGGGTCGGAACCAGATTCGGATTCAAAGAACCTATAATAGCTATGCGAATTCTACTGAACCCTTCCTAAAATACTGGACATTCTTTTATACCCAGAACTTAGAATTGCTTCCTTCTGCTGCGAGCGGCCCTGGTTCGGTATTAGCCCATCGCTCCGGTGGTAACGTGGTCTATTTTAGCCAGAACGGGGAATCATGGGCCGGCGAAGATGATGGCATTACAGGGCTTGAGGCACTACTGGATGGTGCAGGCGTTCAGATTGGATGGCGCTACATCGAAGCCGAT
>QNFR01000159.1 GCA_003646405.1 Gammaproteobacteria bacterium | reverse complement strand
GTCTTTCCTCTAAATCTCGTTTACTTAACGACCGTTCTACTTCTTACCACGACGGCGTACGATCAACTTATCTGTACGCTTGTTTTTACGTGTCTTGTAACCCTTGGTCGGGGTACCCCACGGGCTGACCGGATGACGGCCACCGGAAGTACGCCCTTCACCGCCACCATGGGGGTGATCTACCGGGTTCATCGCCACACCGCGAACAGTCGGACGAACGCCGCGCCAGCGCGAGGCACCCGCTTTGCCCAATTTGCGCAGGCTGTGCTCTGAGTTGGATACTTCACCCAGTGTCGCACGACAATCCGCCAACACTTTGCGCATCTCACCGGAGCGCAGGCGCAGGGTAGCGTACTGCCCTTCACGAGCGACCAACTGTGCAGAAACGCCGGCGGAACGCGCCATCTGCGCACCTTTGCCTGGCTTGAGCTCGATACTGTGTACCACCGAACCCACCGGGATGTTGCGCAGCGGCAGGCAGTTGCCTGACTTGATCGGCGCCGTAGAACCGGACTGCAGTACGTCACCAGCCTTCACACCCCTGGGGGCGATAATGTAGCGGCGCTCACCGTCGGCGAACAACAGCAGTGCGATGTGCGCAGTGCGGTTTGGGTCGTACTCCAAACGCTCTACCTTGGCGGGAATACCGTCCTTGGTGCGTTTGAAGTCAATAATGCGATAATGCTGTTTATGGCCACCACCAATATGACGGGTTGTAATCCGCCCATTGTTATTACGGCCGCCATTCCTGGACTGCTTTTCCAGCAACGGCTTGTATGGTTCGCCCTTGTGCAGATCGTCACTGACCACACGGACGACATGACGGCGACCGGCGGAAGTGGGCTTGCTCTTTAAAACTGCCATTTCGATCCTACTCCTTGCTCGACTTACTCAACGGAAGCAAAGTCGATGTCCTGACCCTGCTCCAGTCGAACGTATGCTTTTTTCCAGGTCGGCTTGGTGCTAAAACCATATTTGTTGCGCTTGACCTTGCCCTTGACCTTCAGCGTGGTCACATTGTTCACCTTGACCTTGAACAACTGCTCCACTGACTTCCTGATCTCTAACTTGGTCGCATCAACTGCAACCTTGAATACGTACTGATTACTCGCATCGCCAACAATGGCCGCCTTCTCGGAAACGTGCGGACCTAACAGCACTTGAAATACGCGCTCCTGGTTCATCCCAACATCTCCTCAAACTTCTTAACAGCGTCAACAGTCACCATGACCTTGTCATGACCAATAAGGCTGACCGGATCAATGCCGTCTACATCACGCACGTCTACCTTATGCAGGTTGCGAGCCGCCAGATACAGATTCTCGTTCACCTCAGTGGATACGATCAGCACGTTATCAACACCGTATTCACCCAACTGCTTAACCAGCAATTTGGTCTTGGGCGCTTCCAGGTCCAGACTCTCCACAACCATCAGGCGATCCTGGCGCGCCAGTTCCGACAGTATGGAGCACAGCGCTGCCCGGTACATTTTGCGATTCACTTTCTGGGAGTGATCCTGCGGCTGTGCCGCGAAGGTCACACCACCACTGCGCCAGATGGGAGAACGAATGGTTCCCGCACGGGCGCGACCGGTGCCTTTCTGGCGCCAGGGCTTCTTGCCGCCGCCGCGCACCGCAGCGCGGTTCTTCTGGGCACGAGTACCCTGGCGGGCGCCTGCCATATAGGCAGTTACCACCTGGTGAACCAGTTCTTCATTGTATTCGCGTGCGAAGGCAACATCAGAAACAGACACAGAGCCCGCTTCGGCATTACCCGGCTTTAATACACTTAGTTCCACGTTAGAGACCCCCTAACCTTAAGCCTTGACAGCGGGACGAACGATAACGTCTCCGCCGGGTGCACCAGGTACGGCACCCTTTATGAGCAACAAATTGCGCTCAACATCAACACGGACAACTTCCAGGCCCTGGGTGGTGACATTCTGTGCACCCATATGACCCGACATTTTTTTACCCTTCCATACACGACCGGGTGTTTGGCACTGGCCGATAGACCCATTGGAACGGTGCGACAGTGAGTTACCGTGAGTGGCATCCTGCATCTGAAAGTTCCAGCGCTTGATTCCGCCCTGGAAGCCTTTACCCTTGGATTTTCCCGCCACATCGACCTTCTGGCCCACTTCGAAACGCTCAACAGTCAGCTCTGAGCCAACTTCCGGCGTCTCATCGGCGTCTTCCAGACGAAATTCCCACAAACCAGTACCCGCCGCAACACCCGCCTTGGCGAAATGTCCTGCCTGGGACTTACTCACTCTTGAGGCCTTGCGACTTCCCGCCGTGACCTGAATAGCACGATAACCGTCTGAATCGAGCTCTTTGATCTGAGTAACGCGGTTTGGAGAAACCTCCACTACGGTTACTGGTATTGATGCGCCGTCTTCGGTAAAAACACGAGTCATACCGGACTTGCGACCGACTAAACCAATAGTCATCTTTCTAACCTCTCAGTGTACGGGGCTGAACCCTCTATGGCCGCCCCGCTACTTGGTAAATAATGGGGCGTTACACACCCAGCACTCAAACCTTCAACTTTCGTTCGGCAAGCAGAACTTACTCGCCGGGTTTGGGTGCTGGGCTGGTCTTGCTACATTTTGTAGTTAACCAAGACTAATCTGTACTTCCACACCTGCTGCCAGGTCCAGTTTCATCAGGGCGTCTACCGTCTTTTCGGTAGGGTCCACGATGTCCAGCAGACGCTTGTGGGTACGAATTTCGTACTGGTCACGTGCGTCCTTATTAACGTGCGGTGAAATCAGCACGGTAAATTTTTCCTTCCGGGTGGGAAGAGGGATAGGTCCTTTGACCTGCGCGCCGGTACGGCGTGCTGTTTCTACGATCTCCTGGGTAGACGAATCTATCAGTCGATGGTCAAAAGCCTTAAGGCGAATTCGAATGCGTTGACTCTGCACCAGACCTACTCCAAACAATAAAAAACCAGAGGCCCGCAATGGAACCCCCTGAAAAAAGGAACGCGAATTCTAATGATCACCCTGCGGCCTGTCAAGGACACTTCCCATATAATTTTATAAGTACCAGGAAGATCAGCGTCAGCAGGATATTCCTTTTGGTTATAATTGGCCCCGGGCGGACCCTCCCTGCGGTTGACCCATATCAAATGTGTAGCTACGGGGGCGGGGCTCGCCGCCCGTTATACCGGGCTGTTGGGGGGAACTACTGTGCGCAGTTGACGCAGCGAGTGGCCTCGGGAACAGCTTCCAGCCGCGCCAGACCAATGTCTTCCCCGCAATTGTCACACACTCCATAGATACCGCTTTCGATACGTTCCAGAGCGGACTGTATCACCCGGATCGATTGCACCGTCTCGTTACCAATCGCATCGACGACCTCGTCGTTTTCCCGCTCCTGGGCCTGCTCCGCGGAATCACCGGAGTGGCTCTGGGTGGCATCTTTCTTGAGACTGGAGAGTCGCGACTGCAGTGTAGCCAGACGCTCCTGCAACTCAATCTTCAGCGTTTCATAGGTCATTGCAAAGAGACCTCCCTCAGGCAGCTGCGGTCAGCAGACGGTATAACTCATCTTTCAGATGCACCCGGCGAACCTTGGCATCCTCTTCAGTACGCGTCGCGACAGGCGTCACCTCATCTTCCATTTTCTCGATGTTGCGCGTCAGATTGTGGTACTCATCGAACAGACGGCGAAAATGCGTATCACCCAATTTCATTTCATGGATACGGCTTTTCAGTTCGGGGAACTCATGGATGAGGTTGTGGTGTTCTACAGACATAAAATTTCCTTACAAATTGACTAACAAACTACAGGTACCAGCCTAACTCGCTGGCGAATCAATACCATGATCCAGGTCAGTATACACATCCTGATGAGGCGAAACATCTGCTTGACGCGGAGCGCTATAGCTCTGTATAAAAAGCGGAAAGGGACCGTAATAAAATTCTGGCCCCCAAACCCGGTTTCGGAGGCTAGAAGAGTATTTTGGAACAGTCGCAACGCACTCATTCCATTTTGCTGGGATACCTGTTGTGGATATTCGGGTTTATCGGTGCCCACCGCTTTTACTATGGCAAGCAGATCACCGGCATCATCTGGTTCTTCACCCTGGGCCTGTTTTTCATCGGCTGGATCATAGACCTGTTCCTGATCCCCTCGATGGAACGCGAAGCGGAGCGCCGCTTCGTCCCGGGGCCCACGGATTATGACCTCACCTGGATTTTCCTGACCTTTCTGGGCATTTTCGGCATCCACCGCTTCTACATGGGCAAGATATTTACCGGTTTACTTTACCTATGTACCGCCGGCCTTTTCGGGCTGGGTATTCTATGGGACTTCCTGACTTTGAATGAGCAGATATCTGAGGTGAATGGCGGTTATTGAGTTTGTATTGGCCTCCCGGCCCAAAAAGTCTGGGAACCGGTTTGTGAACGGCCGCAAGCTTTTTCTTCTTTCCGGGCCTATCATCGTGCGAATAACCGGCGAAATTGGACAAGTTGGTACCAGAATCTCTCCCAGAAGCCTGTAAGCTCCATATTTAAAAGTAAGCAGAACTTGAAGCCAAGAGCTGGCTCGCCACAGGCCTCAACAAAGAAACCACCCACAAAAAAGCCCGACACAATGGCCGGGCTTTTTTCGTATGGCGATATGTCGAAAGTTATTCGATAATCTTGGCCACAACACCGGCGCCAACCGTACGACCACCCTCGCGAATCGCGAAACGCAGGCCCTCTTCCATGGCAATCGGGGCAATCAACGTCGCAACCATCTGCACGTTGTCACCC
>QNFR01000158.1 GCA_003646405.1 Gammaproteobacteria bacterium | reverse complement strand
CTTGGCAAACTTGCCGGGGTCAATGTAGGGCTCCATAGCCGGGTTCTGGATCAACGTCGAGTAGAGCTGAACCGCGTTCTGGGCCTGCTGCTGGTCCATCGACCCGTAGAGCCCACTGTCCACATAGATGTCCACATCATAGCGCAGATCCGTAAAGTCGATCTCACCCTGGACGTCCGGTTGCCCAACAAGCTGCACCATCTCTGGGGTTTTGAGTTTACTCTGGTAGAGCTTGAACATGCGCGTCAAAACGCGCCGCTTGAAGCTCTCGTCATAAAGCATCGTGGCCAGCTGGAACCGTGAGGTGCCAACTGACATCATCTGGCTGACCTCGTAAGCCGAGGTGCGTCCGCCGCTGGCTTCGCCCTGGAAGGTCTTGAAGGCTCCGGTCACCTGGTCAATTTGCTGCTCTTTCACAGCAGACTCGGTGTAAGCCTCTTGTAAAATCGGGGCACGAGGGAACAGGCCAATCATCTGAGCCGGGCTCATGTCCGGGTGATGTGGGGTAATCCTGATCGCCCCGCCCGGAGTCTTGACCATGTCTTGGCCACGGAGTTGGGCGCGGCCGTCGATCCACATGGGCGGATAGATATTGAGCAGCACTTCATCGCGCCGCATGTTCTCAATCTCGCTGCGCAGTTCCATGAGATCGCCCGTGTACGAGAGCACCGAATCGCCATAGACCTGGCCAGGGATCGGAATGCTCTGGCAATTGTCGTACGGCGCCTGATGGTCGTATGTGGGCGCGGGCTCATCTCGGATTAGCGTGTCGCCATTGGCGATAATGTGCAGCCTGAGCTGCGTGTCGTCGTACTTCTTCACAGACTCGGGCACCCAGCCCCAGCACTGGAGAAGTTCAACGCCCTTATCGGCCCACTGCTCCGGGATGCCGTCTACGGTCTCAGACAGGGGCTGGTCATAGCCGTGGCCAGTAGAGCCGCGCCGGGCAGAGGCATGGCCGGGCTTTGGCTCTAGCTGGATTTGGGCCTTCAGCTTGGCCATATTCTTGTAGAGGTTCCCGCTGAACTTCTTGTTCGTGGCCTCTAGCGCTTCCAGCGACGTCGGTATTCTTTCGATCCAAAACTCGTTGTTACCCGTCGGGTCTTGCCAGAGGTTGAAGAGGTCGGGGAACTCAATGGCGGGTCCGTTGTGCTTGACGTGAGGCACGGTCCGCTCGACGTAGGCCTGCCCCATTGGGGTACCGTCAGGCGCATAATTGTAGTCCACGTCCTGGATAACCAGCTCACCGATTTCCTGCTTCCATGTGGTTTTGGGACAGAAATGGCCAAGAATGGTACCCATCTTGACTCCCTCTACGGTCCGCTTGAAGCCGTCGGCCTTGCGCCAGCCCTGGAGCAGGAGGGAACGTACCATTTCTTGGTACACTTGGCCCTGAATAGTAGGCGCCTCGACCGAAAACCAGTTAGGATTCTTGAACATACCCAAGACGTGCTGCGGAACCATCGTCTCAACAACGCGGAACGCATCAGGGATCTGGGCGTTTGACTGCCACGGCTGCATCTTGTAGCGCCGGGTGCCGCGCCGATTTCTATACAGCGAGAAATTGTAAATCCAGCGGTCCTCGTAGTAGTCCCGGTGCTGATCGGCGCGTGACTTCTGATTTAGCCGGTGCTCTACAATCCGTTCATCTGAAACGGCCATGTCTACTTCTTTCGGCGGGTGCCTTTGTTAGCCTTTTTGACAGTCTTGGCTGCCGTATGCCCCGTGCCCCCTGTGAAGTAGGAGCCCATCTTCTTCTGCCTGATGGCGTCCTTGTAGTGGTCCGAGCCCGCGCCTTCTCTGAGGCGGCGGCCCTTCTTGACTAGCTCGGTAACCTTCTTCTTGGCCTGTGCCTTGCGCTGTGCGGCTGTTTTAGCCATTACCAATCCTCGTCGTCAAAGGGGTCTACGGGCTCCACGGCGGTCTGCCAGGATTTGCCCCAGTCGTCCTCGCCCTCCATGAAGACTGGTGAGGCGTGATAGAGCGCCTCGTCGAAAGAGTCGCTGAACGAGTCGATGTCATCATCGTGAGATGAAAAGCCAATGTTCAGCGCCTGATAAACTAGAGGATCGTTGTGTGCTGCTGATCGGAGGAGATGAACGTAACCGTCTGTCCAAGCCCAAACGGTTGACAGAATTCGATCAACCTTTTTAGCTCGGGGTCCGCGGCGGCGGTCAAGGGGTTTCGGTGTGGCTCTAGGTAGGTCTGAATGGGTTCTGAATAGTTCGTGAATCCAGAATTCCATAGTTTTATCACCTGAGCCGTGGATGCCTTTGTCATACGTAATGTACCTCACGCGGGCTTTCAGGTCATAATGAACCCAGGCAACGAGCTTCATTAGCTCCTCGCCAAAATCCTCTTGCTTCATTTTAGCACGTATTCCACCAATTCGATAGACATGTCCATTATATTTGGCCACCACATGCGCCACGCCCCAATCGCCGGACTGCTTCAAAAAGGCCGCGCCGTCCTTGAAAGCAAAATCACACTGGATGTCGAGGTGGTGCATGGCTGGGGCGGGGACTTCGTCTAGCGACTCGATCCAGCAGGCATCAATGTGCTTCTTTACAATGGGCTGGTCTTCGCGCTCCTGTGGGGCGTTCATAAGGTGAAACCAGAATTCTGCCTCACCGGCATCGGTTTGGCGCGAGAGTTTGATTTTGTCGTCAGACCAGCAAATGGGGTACACGACTTTGCCCGTGCGGGTGGCCTTATCGTAATCCTCGTACACCGCATCATAGCGGACTTCCCAGCCAGCCAGGTGCGCGTACTTGATCCAGCCCCGCTCGTAGTCCCAGTCCGCAGGCAGAGAGCCATACTCGGCCTCGACGGCAGGCTCGATTTCCTCGCGGATGATGCGCCCACATAAATCGTTGTCGTGGTACCTAGTCATTACGAGATAGAATAAACCGTTACGGTTGATTAGATATGGGATTCTAGTATACGTGGCCCAGACCTTTTCAAGCCATTCCTGATCGCCCTCCATCGTCTCGCGGGTCACCGGGTCGTCCATAATCAACAGGTCGAAATGGCCACCCGTTGCGCCCTTGCCAATGGAGAACGCGGCGTAGGTTGGGTCGGAGCGGCCCAGGTTCTGACGTTTGGCCGTGGTCATTTTGGCGACTTGCCAGTCTCGGCCGGCCCCGCCCTTGAACTGGCCATACAGCTCGACCAGGCGACTGTGGCGGTCATTGCCCTCGAATGTGGCGCGGGTGGCTTTTGAAAAGTCCTCCGCAATGTCCTTGAATTTGGCACCGATCACGGCACAGGCGATTTCAGGGCTATTGATGTGGGCCCAAATTGGCAGCGGGATTGTGGCGGTGGCACTTTTGACTGTACCGCGAGGCCGGATGTCCATGATTTTGCGAAACGCCGTCTGCTCGTTGCGCGTGTTCATCCAGTTCTTGACGTAGGTGCCCACTTCGCCCAGATGCCACTGAACTCGGGGGTCTCTAAATTGCTCGAAAGCTGCCGGGTCGTGGGGGTTATGTGAAATTGCATGATAGCCCAGAACCTCAGAAACGAAATGCGGATAGTCAACGCGGCCCAGCACGTTGTCCAGGTGCATCTTGAGGTCCAGGCCCCAGCGCGCAGATTCTGGGAGAGTCCTGAGATCAGTCAGCATCGCGCTCTCGTTTCAATTCGCCCGCCTGTTCCACAGACTCGCACAGCTCATCGAATTGCTCAGGAAGCATATCGTTTGGCGCCTCGGAAAAACTTGTAGGAGTTGTGGTGAATGTGTTGTGGTTTTCGACTTTTGGCTCAGGCGTGAGGGCGTGTTCGGCCGTGGGCGCCGGGGCTGACGGAGATTCGACCGCTGGCTCGAAAGTGTCCGGGTCCCGGTTGAAGATGAGGCAGAGGGATTTCCATACTTTGGGGAATTCACCGAAGTAGCGGGGCAGCTTCTCAAGGGTGGCCGCCAGGACACCATCCATGCCGTAGGTGCCTTCGGGGCCCAGGGCGCGCTCGATGTCAATGGCGGTGGTTGGCATCTCGGCCGCCATGTTGACGAGCTTTTCGCGGACGGCGAGGAGGTCCTTGAAGTTCTTGGGCTCGCGGGCGTTGTGAGCCTCGACGAGCATTGAGTCCAGCATCTTTAGGGCTGAAGGGCCAGTCACCACGGAGTTGGGGTCTTCGGGCTGGGGCTCGGGAATGGGCGTGCGGATTTCGGGTTTGGTTTGTGGGGCTATGTGGCCGGCTTCTACTGGATCGTAGGCGTCGGGCTGGGATTGCGCGCCAATGGGGCCAGGGGTTTCGGCGGACTTGGCGGCTAAGTGGCGGTAGACGCGCATGATTACGCCGCGGGACACGCCGATTGTTTTGGCGGTTTCCGACATGTTTGTGACGCCCTCGACCCAACAGCGGGCAATGGCGCGCTGCTTTGAGGTTGTGACTGCGGTTTTGGCAGTTACGACCGCGAAAGCTTGATGGTATGTGAGGGGCATTGCGCTCCAAATGAAAATAGAAATTCCCACACAAGATAGAAGGGTTTGAGGGTTTTGGCAACTACTAGCCAAATACTAGTTGGTGCAGATTTAGTAGTTACTACTTGGAAAATTGGGGGAATTTTGTCACCGATGCTATATATGATTACATACACCTCCCCCTGGGGGCCAACGGGGGGGCTACATCTTACGCGCGCGCACGGATAGTAGCCTGTGGCCTGGCGCGAGGCCTCATCTGGCGAGCGCGCAGGCGCGGGCGTGAGAGTCGAACCGCGTATCGGGTGGGGAAACACAACACTTCGATAGGTATCTAATTAGATAGGTATCTAATCGCAGTTAGTGTCAACACTACACTAATAGGCGTG
>QNFR01000157.1 GCA_003646405.1 Gammaproteobacteria bacterium | reverse complement strand
TTGTTGCGCTCCGAAGTCGGGCCGCTGTTCGACGGCGGGCCGGCAGGAACGTATCCGGTTCCGGTGAGTGGCCTGGACCCGAACCTTCCCCCGTCCGGCAATTTTGATTTGACGCAATACTACCTGACCCTGCCGGTCGACTCGACCAACGGGTTTGCAGGCGAAGCCACGAACATCACCACGTTGGCGCTGGCGGCCGGGTATGAGAATGCGCCTTGGTTTTATACGGGAGCGAGCGGGGAAATGGTTTTTGCGGTGCCGTACAACGGGGCGATCCGCGACACTTCGACCAGCCCGCGCTGCGAGCTGCGCGAAACCTTTCCCGACGGAACGCTAAGGAACTGGACGCCGGCCGACGATGGCGGGGTGCATGTGCTGGATGCAACCTGCACGGTGGATGCCGTGGGAAACGGCAAGGTGTCGATCGGGCAGATCCACGGAAAGGTTCCGGATACGCCGACCATTATCATGCGTTATAACAATACCGTGACTCCGGCGCGGATCGATGTTTCCATCTATGTGACGCCTGATGGGAACAGTGGCCTGACCTGGCTCTACTTCGACGCCCCGGCGCTCGGGGAGGAAATTGCCTATCAGCTCAAGATGACGGGTTCGGATAGCTCGGTCGTTTTTGAATGCACCGTGAATGGGGTAGTGCAGTCGCTGCCGCTGACGAACGACTTGGCGGCCTGGCAGGCGGCCACCTTCTATTTCAAGGCGGGGGCCTACTACACGGTTCCCGCTGCGGGGGCAACAGCGCAGGTGTCGTTTACCCAGCTTGAGCTCTCGCGTGGAGAATTGCAGATCACGACGGCCGCGTTGCCAAACGGCGTGTCGGGGCGGCCCTATGTCCAGGCATTGGAAACGCTCGCCGAGTCAGGTGGGTTGGATTGGTCGATCGAATCAGGTGCGCTTCCTCTTGGATTGATATTGGGCACGAATGGGGTGGTTTCCGGAACGCCCTCTACCAACGGGGTGTCCCTGTTCACCGTGAAGGTGCAGGATGGGATCAATACCGATCTTCAACCGCTGAGACTCGCCATCGACGCCGGCGGCCCGGCCGCCGTGTATCTGGCGGAGGACTTCGAGACCGGCCAGTCCGTTGGCTCCCAGCCGATCGGGGCCGCGACGGTCCGCCCAGTGGTGAACGATGCCAATGGCTATGTGAAGGTGGTCGACAGTGCCGACAATGCCGCCGGAACAGGCAACGGGGTCCGCTTCAACGATAACGACTCTTCCGATGGCAGTATGCTCACCTATAATTTTGTTGATGGCGCGTATGCGCAGATGTCGACCGTACGGGGCGATTTTAACTTTGCGGCGCTCGATACCGGGGGTTCGGGCGGTGACTATGTGGCGGTCAGCTTCGGAGCCTACAGTCTGGCGAAAACATTCAACTCCACCATTAACCGGTTTACGGAGGCGCGCTTGTGCGACGATGGGACGATCGATTTTAGAACCGAGGCTCCGGGGGGGTCGTCCAGCACAGGCAACAACATTCCCGCCGGAGCAAACACGCTGTCCATTTTTGCCAACGACCATGACGGGGCGGGGGTCAGCTATACCGGCCCTGACAGCAACGACTATTTGCTTCCAGCGAATTCGGTGGCCTATTGGCTGAATGGAACCCTCGTCACGATGGCCGATGGAAAGAACTATCTCGCGATGGATCTCAACAATACGACTGCGGGAGGAACGGTGGGAACCACCGAAAACAACCTTGGGAAGTTCGGCTTTAATTCCAGCACGAGCGATGTCGGTTTGGATTTCGTGTTCGACAACATACAGGTATCCGCATTGGATGAATCGACCTCCGTTGCCTTGGCGCGGCGGGCCGTGGTGGGTGTGGCGGCGAGCTCCGACGACGGGAATATCCCGGAAAACACGCTCGACGGCTCGCTGGCTACGCGCTGGTCGGCCCAGGGGCCGGGCGAATGGATTGCCTACGATCTGGGCGTGCCCCAGAGCCTGCATGAAATAAGGATTGCATGGTATCTTGGCGATGGGCGGATCTCGGACTTTGAAGTGGAGGTTTCCGTGGATGCCCAGAACTGGGCCAACGTGGTGCCGTTACAGGCCTCTTCCGGAACCAATACGGCGCTGGAAGTGTTCGGCTTTTCGGGAACCAGCGCGCGCTATGTGCGCATTGTGGGCTATGGCAACAGCCTGAACGACTGGAACAGCATCACCGAAACCGAAATTTGGGGCGTGCCTGCCACGCTTCCGGCTGAACACGACCTGCCCGCCATGGCCTTTTCCGCCGCCGGCGTCCAGTTTGCGGTTCCCTCGGTGTATGGAGCCTTCTATCGGTTGCAACGCACGGATTTCCTGATCGCCCCGTCATGGATGGATGCAGTCAACGGGGTCGTTGGCGACGGTACGGTGCTGGATTTTCTCGATGCCGCGCCGCTGCCGGATACCCGCTATTATCGATTGCTTCTACAGCCATAGCCGCTGCGTTCGAAGATGGAGCCCTCCGCCCCCGAGTCTATGGGGCTGTTCGGAACGGAGGGCAAAGAGAGTTAATAATATTGAATGAGTAATTTTTTTCGACGGCTACGCTAACCTCAATATAGGCATAATAAAAGGGTTAACGGCAAAATAAACAAAATCATAATTATTACTTGACCTTGATGGAGAGTTGTATTACAACAGTATGCAAGTGGTATTTAGGTGCAACTCATAAAAAGGGGATCGATATGAACAGGAAGATTCAGTCAATAGCGATAGCGGCAATGCTTGCCACCTTCTCAGCATACTCTGCCGTGTTGGTGTCGGACGATTTTGAAACCGGACAGGTGGGGCAGCAGCCGACGAGTGCCTCCGTGGTTCGACCATCGGGAAACGAAGCCACGCTCTTCACGACGGTGGTCGACAGTTCAGTAAACACCGCCGGAACGGGTAACGGAGTTCAACTCTACGACTTCAATCCCGGATCGGGACTTGGGCTTACGTATAATTTTGTCAGCGACACCTCCTCCCAAATGTCCGCTGTCCGGGCCGACGTGAAATTCTCCTGCCTCGATTCGAGTGGCGCGGGCGATAAATGCATCTATGTCGCCTTCGGCGATTTCAATGCAGAGCTGAGTTTGAATGCGAAAGCCCGGCGTTTCACCGATGCCCGCCTGTACAACGACGGAACGATTGATTTCAGAAGTTCAACGGGGGCATCCAATACGGGTACCGATATTTCGACGGGCTCCCACTCGCTGAGCATTTTTGTGAACGATTATGATACCGACTCGGTGAATTATGTCGGGGTCAACAGCAACGTGTACGTCCTGGGCGCCAACTCGGTGGCCTACTGGCTGGATGGAGCGCTGATTGCCACCTTTGATATGGATCTCGATGACATACCGGTTGGCGGCGGAACAGTAGGAACCACGACGAACAATCTGGGCAAGTTCGGGTTCAATTCAGGATCGGGCGAGATCAACCTTAGCTATGCGGTGGACGACATCGTAGTTTCCAGCCTGGAGGAGGTTGCTGCCCCGGAATACCTGATGAACGAAACGTACGAGTTTGGGCAGACCGTGGGTGAACAGCCAACCGGTGCTGCGAATGTCCGCCCGACACCGAACAATGCAACTGCATTCGTGAAGATCGTGGATACGGAAAATACGGCGGGCACGGGCAACGGAGTGCAAATATTCGACAACGCATCAGTCGATTCCTCGGCCGACATCACTGCGCTTGAGTACAACTTTGTGGGTGGGGCATTGCAGCAGGTCTCCGCCCTCCGGGTCGACTTTTCCTTTGCCGCACTCGGAACGAACGGGCCGGGCGATCGGTTTATTTCGGTGGGTCTTGGGGAATACAACACGGACAGAACCTTCCAAACCACGGCCAACCGCTATATTGATGCCCGCCTGTACAACAATGGAACCATCGATTTCAGAACCTCGCTCGGCACCAATGCGCCGTCCATAGAAGGCATCGCCCTTTTGCCGGGGGCGAATACATTGAGCATCTTTGCCAACGACTACGATTCGCAATCCGTCCAATACACCGGGCTGGATAGCGACACCTACACGTTGCCGACCAATTCGGTGGCCTATTGGCTGAACGGCTCTTTGGTGCTGATGGATGACAGCAGTCAATATACGGTTATGGATCTGAACGATGCCACGGCTGGCGGAACGGTCGGAACCACCGAAAACAACCTTGGGAAGTTCGGGTTCACTTCGGGTACCGCCGAGGTCAACCTGAACTATGTGGTCGACAACATCTACATCACCACCAACATCCTGGCGAGTATCGATGGGTATGCCGAGTGGCTGGATCTCTATCCGGGACTCGGATCCACGACCAACTACCTCGACGACTTCGAACCCGACGGCATGAACAACCTGCTTGAATATGCCCTCGGCGGAAATCCGACCCTCAACGATGCCGCAGCCGTCCTGCCGACCTACAGCTTCGCAGTCGATGGAGGAACGAGCTGGATGAACTATGTCTACAACCGCCGCGACAACGCGGGTGCGCTTGGGCTGACCTACGACGTGTTTTCGGACACCGACCTGGTCATCGGAAGCATGAGCACCCCGACTGAAGAACTAGGCTTCGCGGCGGGCGATCCAGGCTTCGAGGTAGTGACCAACCGTGTCCCCACGGATGTAGAGAACAAGACATTCATGCAATTGAAGATCGAAGCGGCCCAATAACGGGTGTTCGGAACCGGTGCCCAATAAGGGGCGTCCGGTATGAAGATAGGATGAAACAACCAACCAACAAGGAGAAGAAAATGAAAAAGCTCGTAGCACTATGTATCTCAACCGTTCTTGCACCGGCCTTCCTTCAGGCCGCTGTGATCACCATCTA
>QNFR01000156.1 GCA_003646405.1 Gammaproteobacteria bacterium | reverse complement strand
GGCCATTGTCGACTCTCGCCCCACTCATGCAGTGCGAATACGGCACATCCAAAGGCAACCGCCACCCACAGATCCGCGTAGCCTGAAAGCACGGTCTGAACGTTGATATAAGGCATGTTTAAAAGAGCATAACAGGCGATTGTAGCCCATAAAATGGACGCTCCCGACAGTCTCAGGTGTCCATAAAGCGCCAACCCAAGCGCAACTGCGCCCATCAGCCAGGAGAGATTTATCGCGGTGTTGTCCGAGGTTCCCGCACCCAGCATGCACCAAAGCTGGATCAGAGGGACGGTAATAGGATATTTCCAGGCATCCCAGGCGCCGAGTGTGTGAGCAGCCGGTTCCCCTGTATGCTGCAGCCAGTTGCCCGGGCTAATAAAAGGCGTTAATTCGTTATTTTGAAACCAGATAACCGCCTTTGGTGCCCAGTTCATCCAGGCATCCCAGGGGTAGAGTGGCCGCAACAGTATTTCCTGGGCGATTGTTGCGTAGCGATAGGCTATCAGTGCGACAAAGCCCGCCGTAACGGCAATCTGCCATTTTTCCAGTGGGATTGAATTTACGCTTACCCTGAGGGGGGCGCTCTGGTGGCGTATTGCAAATAAGCCCGCGATAGAAAGCCCAGTCAGTATCAGGGCGATGCCCCAAAAATGAAGAGACAAACCAGCGGCATCCCATAGCTGGATAATCACGGTAGTGAGGAATATCCCCAGAACATATCCCTGCCCAAGAATAACAAAAACATTCCAACGCCCGGTTTTGCTTAACAGCCAGTACACCCAAATGCTGCCCACAATCCAGGGCAAAGCAAGGGAGGCAATTAATCCTGGCAGCGAGACCGAATCACTCATCGATGTCGCCTCCCGGTAACCTGATAGAGATCACCAAGCGGATGCGTGTCAACTAACGACACTGGTAGTTTTTTGCCATTACCCCATTTTAATTTGTTTTTCTGTGGATGATATTTAAGCCCTTCAACCTCACCGAGCACCAGTATGTAGTCCCCTTTGCGGGTATATTTTTTCAGGGGCAGACTGCCGTAATTGTAGATATTGTGCGGCAGCAGATGAAATTGCATTCTCAGCCTGCGGTAATTATGCCTCTGCCCCTTGTCGTCATGCAGAAGAAAAATTCTGGCTTCCGGGTCCGGCAGCACTTCTGATTTGAGATGTTGCGCATACTGATAGAGATCACCGTCCAGGTCGGCGACATGCCTTTCGTGTTGGGACTTCCCCTGAAACAGGAATTTTGTCTCGGTGAGCTGTGTGGAGAGCCTGTTTTGCCAGAATAAATCCAGCGCGATCCAGGGTATGAAAATTACTGCGAGGTAAGCAACAGGGTTGTGGGCTTTCTTAAACAGTGAGACCACACCTAGCAGGAGGAGCGCGAGGCCTGCCCAGGCTGCCATCACTATAGTAGGGGACCACATTGCACTCCCGGTCACCCCCCGCAAATGATTAATTGAGCTCTGGTCCCAGGGTTCAAATGCAGTCCAGTCGGACCAGATAGTGCGCAATAGAGTAGCAGGCGAGTAGGGCAAGGTTGACAAGCTGGATATGATCAGGGCATCGTCACCAGGATCTCCGTAAACTTCAAAGCCAATCTCGGTAATTGTCCCTTTCCAATTCTTGTTACCGGCTAAACGTAATGTACTTGCTTTGTCGCCACTGCTGAGCAGCCGAAGGCGTGCAAGCTGCCCGGGGCTTACGGCCGTTTTCCAGATCAGGTATACAATTTCGATGGAGTGGAGGTTGTCTATAGTGTACTCCACAAAGGGGTAGTCACTTGCCTCCAGACTGGTATTGCGGGTGATGATGGCGCGGCCGTCCGGTGAAAGTTCGTCCAGGTGAAACGCTTGATCACGAGTTTTTCTACCGGCGCCCAGTCGAACAATCAGGTCACTACCCCTTATAACCCTGGGCTGGATATTATCGTTGGCGGCTGCCTTGTGATCGGCTGTGACCTCTGGTGAGAAAGTGATATACCCTGTTATCAAAATGATGGCGCTGATTGCCAACGCCGAGACTGCCCGGGCAAAGGCCCTCAGAAATTCGATATTGCCGATTTGAATGGGTGAATTGTCGCTCTTTTCCGAGGGTGCTGTCCGCGTGTTGCTGCGCGTATGCATCAGGGCGCCAAATCGCCGCATTCAAGCATTGTGCCGGTGATGGTGGCGGCTGCCTCACGAATAGCAGGCCAGGCAGCCAGAGCTGTACTGAATTCACCCATGACTGTTTTGAACTTCATTAGCAGCTCTTCTTCAGTCAACTGTGCGGGTACGCCGGGTATGTCCAGTACGTTGGTGGGTGTTTGCAGGGCGCCGGACACGTTCTCCACGCCGCGCTGCAGGTACGTCTCCCAGTCCTGTGAGCCCAGCTCTGGTGCTTGCTGCAGTTGCTGGCTCAGTTGTCGTAATTGGTCAGCGTGCTCCAGGGCCAATCCATTCCGTAATGTCGCCAGTAGGCTGCCGGCCTTGCGCTGGCTCAGTTCTTGTAGCTGCAGGGCCAGTTTTTGTAATCGAGTTTCGGGAGCAACGCCCATCTCGAAATCTGTGCGGTCGGTGAGGTAACGAGCGCACGATGCCAGACCGATCTGAGCCGCTATTGGCTCACGTGCAGCGTTCCGCCCGCCACGTTGCTCAAGTGGCAGGTGCGGTACGCACCAGTTGTAGTCCACAACTGCGGCGCTGGGATGTAAACACACGACCATACTGGCGAATAAGTAATCTTCGCCGCGAAAAATGGGGAAGTAGGGGGGCAATAATTGTGAATTATCCAGCCCTGTCACCTGTGACATAACTGCCATCTTACTGATGTCGGGGTTATTACGGCCAAGCCAGTAGTGACGATTATCCAGTGTGCCGGGCAGGCCGCCTGGTGCCGCCAAAACCCGAACAATTGACTTTGGGTCCAGACCAATAAACCAGTTGGTGCCAGTAGTCCCCGGATCCCCCCAGGAGCCGCACTGCGTTACCAAAATGGGAGAATCTGCTTGTAGCGTGTCAAGCATTGTCGCGCCGGTATTGTGCAATGTGGTCTGGTTTATACCACCTGCATCCAATTGTGTGATGGCCTGCGACAGGTTCATACCAAGGCACTGGGCGTGACCACTGAGCGGGTCTGTGTCACTGAATTGGGCGTTCTGGAACAACTCATGCTCGGAGGCATAACAGGCCAGTTCCCGATTAGAGCCCTTGCCGAAGGTGATGCCATCGCCACGGTTGGGTGGCATCACGGTGCTGCACAGTACATCGTCGTCCAGCACGATGCAGCGGTAGTCCACCGATAACAGCAGGCACATGGTGCGCGCCAGGCCGTAGCTCTTTTGCTGTGCCCAGCGCTCGCGGTCGATGAGGAAGCGGATGGCCGCCTCATGTTCCGGTATGGCGGCAATCAGTTGCTGCAGCAATTTGTGTTGTTCCGCCGCGCCGACATAGTGCATGTTTTTGGGGCTGCTCAGGTTGAACTTCGCTATCAGCTCGCGGTTTTGCTCACCATTGGCGGGGTCGCGGGAGTCATCCACCAGTAATAACTCGTCGTGGCGACTCAGGCTGCCCGCTCGCAGCATGGAATCCAGCAGGCGCTCAACGGCGGCGGGTCGGTCACAGGTAATAATGCAAACCCGGGTCGGGGCCAACTCTGCAGCGGGTATTGGGTCGGGACTGAGCCGGTCGCAGATACTCTGGGCACTGAGCATTAGCCCAGCGTCCTTGACCATATTCAGTACTTTGGTCACATCCTCCAACTGGCCCTGTAGCTGGGGAATGGTGCTGATCAGTGTATTGGCGTGCTCTTGCAGGGTCTTGAAGGTATTGCAATAGGTGAGCGCCGTGGCCACTTCCGGGCTTATTGTCATCTGTTTGCCGTTGTCCCGGTTCAGCAGTAACACACCGCCGTTGCCCAGGTCCACTCGCTCGCAGTTAGTGAAGGTGATCAGCTCATTGTCAGCCGGATTTACCGCTGGCGCAGGTGTTGTGGCCGGGCCAGTCTGGTAGGAATAGGAGATGTTGTAATTGTCTGCCATGGGTGCTCTTGAGGTGGGTGGATGCAGGCGATCATTTTAGGGGGTGGTAGTGGGAGTGTAAACCGTACATATGGAAGGACATATGGAAGGACATGACGCGGCGTTCGGCAGGTGGCTCTGGCAAGGTGTTCATATTGGTTTTTGGGGGGGTAATATGGCTGCTCCAGTCATTTCTATAGCAGTTTCAATGGCCCGATAGAGACTGGTCGGGTTAGCGCTGCCGGTGCCCGCCAGGTCCAGCGCTGTGCCGTGATCCACCGAGGTGCGGATAATGGGCAGCCCCAGGGTAATGTTGACCGCTTTGCCGAAGCCGGCGTATTTCAGGACGGGCAGCCCCTGATCGTGGTACATGGCGAATACAGCGTCGCAGTCGTCGAGGATTTTGGGGTTGAAGGCGGTATCGGCGGGCAGTGGCCCCAGTAAATCCATTCCTGCAGCCCGCAACTGCTCCAGAGTGGGGATGATGGTGTCGATTTCTTCCCGACCCATATGGCCACCCTCTCCGGCGTGGGGGTTGAGGCCAAGTACGGCGATTCTGGGGCTGGTGATGCCGAACTTGTCGCGCAGGTCTTTATGCAGGATATGCAGGGTTTGTAGTAGTAATTCCCGGGTGATAGCGGCGGGTACATCCTGCAGTGGCAAATGGGTGGTGGCCAGTGCTACCCGCAGGTTCTGCGTGGCCAGCATCATCACCACTTTGGCTGTCCCGGTCGCCTTCGCCAGAAACTCGGTGTGTCCGCTAAAGGGAATACCGGCATCGTTGATCACCGATTTCTGTACCGGCGCGGTCACCATGGCCTGGTAGGTGCCAGCCAGGCAGCCGTCCACCGCCTGTTGCAGTGTTGCCAGTATATAGGGCGCATTCGCCGGGTCCAGCTTGCCGGGAACGGCGGGGGTGGCGAGT
>QNFR01000155.1 GCA_003646405.1 Gammaproteobacteria bacterium | reverse complement strand
GGCAAACGGCAGGGGAGCCCAGACCAGGATGGCCATGTAGGCGGCAAACAGGGCGGGTTCGAGTTTGCTGGTCATTTAGTGGGGGTTGGTACTCGGTTAAGTGGGGGTCGGCACTCTTTTGAGCGGGGCAGGCCCTGCGCATTGTGCACCAGTGCATACAGGAAAGGCAGCCAGTTGGCTGCCTTTTGTGGTGTTACTCAAACCTGTCAGGTTGACGGGCTAACGCTACCGCCTGAGGGAGTGCTCGCTGTGCCGTAGATAGAGGGGGGCTCGATAGAGGGCTCGCACATACCTGTTACATAGCCATCGACAAGGGTTTCGATGAGGTCTCCCGTGTCAGGGCTACAGACGTCCACACAGGCCCTGCCCACTTGCTCGGCCTCGGCGACATCCTCGGCGAGACAGATGCCCACCCTGGCCAGATCCAGCTTGGCGTCCCCTGTAGCGGTCTCTACGGACAATACCGTTGCATCCTGCAGGTTGCGGCCATCTTCCATCAGGCTCTTGATGATTTCAGTGGAAGACCTGCCGTCCGCCAACATGCCCTGCACAGCTGCTGTTGCCTGGGCATCAGTCATGGCGGCGCTCGCCGCCAGCGGCAGGGCAATCAGGGTGCCCACAAGGGCAATACGCAAAACGATGTTCTTCATTGTGCTCTCCAACGGTGGTCCGTCAACCGGATATATACAGATTGCCATTGTGACATGGGAGAGTGTGTCAGGTCCAGATCGCAAGGTGGGGGTGTTAGTAACACATAAACTGTCCGGTCTTGTAGCACATGATCTGTCCGGTTCTCATGGTACTCCGAGGAGACGGGCTTCTAATCCGGACCTGACCCTCCCGCGGCCTGCACGGAAGCGGCTGTTCTTATCCAGGGGTCATCCTTTCCCAGGGCTTCTGGTAAAGCATCCCGCGCTTGCCTGGCACTTTCCTTATCGCTGAATGGCCCCAGGAACAGCACATGCCAATCCCTGCCATCACGATGGCTTACCACCACCAATACCTGTTGCTGCTGGAGGGCGCCAGCAGGTACCATTTCAGGGCCTCTCTATCATCAGCCTTCACCCCGTTGCCAAGCCGATAGAGTTGGCCCAGATTGAACTGCGCCGTGGCATTACCCTGCTGGGCCAGGTCACGCCATATGCGCACGGCGCCTGCTACATCGCCCCGGTCGAAAGCGTCGTAGCCTTGCTCTATGCCGGCGTTGGTGAGGGTGGAGAGCAGGAGGGTTAAGGCCAGAGTGATGGCCTGGATACCGGGGGGGTGATTTTGGCGTAGGTGGGCTTTCATTCTAGACCTGACCCCGCTGACCCTGCGTTGGGTTACGGGTTAGCTTGCCCCAGCTGAATGCGGATACCACGGTATAGTCCTCGTGGCCGCTGCCACCGTTTACGATCACATCGCCGCACCGCAACCAGGCATGGGCCGCGAGACCGGCGGGGTCGGTGCCGTCTTCGCCACCCTTGCGCACGCCCAGGTAAAACTGGCCGGGGATATCGCGCCTGGCCAACAGTCGCTGAACCACCAGAACCTGCGCAAGGCAGCGGCTCTGCCAGGGAGTGGCACTGGCGGCGCTGGCCACCAGTTTTCCAATACGCGAGGCCTGCTGCAACTGCTCCGGGCTCAGCATGGACGGCGTCACGAGCTCCCGATGATGCTGCAGGGGTGCGGACAAACGCTTGAAAGAAACCGTGAGAATAGCCGCGCGCGCCCAGCCCAGCATAAACCAGGCTTGGATGAAGATGATTTTTTGCTCGCCTTCCAATGCTGTAAATTTGCGGACTTTATTCGACAGGGTCTGGAGCATGGCCGGCGCGAGGGTGTCTCGGTGTGTGGGACGGTCACTTTAGCAAACACATGGGGGCAATAATACAGCCGGGATTCTGGTTTCGAATTGATCACATATGGTGTTCCCGCCCCGGTTATTTTTCCGCACACTTTCTTCAGAAGGTTTCAGGGGGGTAATATGGCCGCAGTAGCGTTTGATACGTTAAAGTGTGCCCGTCGGTTGAAGGATGTGGGCTATACTGATCAGCAGGCAGAAGTGCAGGCGGAGATTATGGCTGAAGCATTTGTTTTTAATATTGACGCACTGGTAACCAAGGACTACCTGGACGCCCGGCTTGACGCCCGCTTTGCCGAGCAGAATGCTCACATCGAAGTTCAGTTCGCAGAAATCAAGGGGCAATTCCGCCTGGTTTACTGGATGCTGGCTGTGGTTATCGCCAGCACCGTCATTCCCCAGGTGAATGCCTTACTCTCGAACTAACTGTTATATTGGTTGGCTATTTGTATAACCGAAAAGCGTCTCCGCGGAGACTTTTTGCTCTTTTAGCCAGTGGGGGGTGAAGGACGCCCCATGAAGTTTTCAATGCTGCTGCAATACATCACCCCCCACCGCAAGGTATTGCTGGGCGTGGTGGCCCTGCTGCTCGCGGGCAGCGCGGTCACGCTTGCCCAGCCCTGGCTCGCGGGGCAATTAACCGCTGTAATACTCGCTGAAAAAAGTTCAACCACCTGGAGCATGCAAAATATACTGCTGCTGTGGTTAGTGCTGATCATTATCCGCAGCGTGTTGGGTTTTCTCACCCAATATTCCATTGGCAGCACCGGGGAGATTATGACGGCCCGCCTGCGCTCGCGGCTGCACCAGCATTTACAGGCCCTGCCCCTGGGTTACTACCAGCGGCGGCGCAGCGGCGATGTGCTGGCATTGCTGAGCAATGACGCCGCCATTATCAGTGGTTTTGTCACCGATACCCTGGTGCAACTGCTGCCACTGCTGCTCACCTTCACCGGCGCCTTTGCGATGATGGCCCTGACCGACCCCTTTATCGCCATGCTCGCCGTGCTGCTACTGCCCTTCTATTTTTTGCTGATGAAGCTTATTGGCAGGCGCATCCGGCCTGTCTCCCGGGCGTGGATCGACGCCTATAGTGATCTCATTACCTTCATTGATGAAAATCTGGGGATGCTGCCCGCGGTCAAGGCGTTTACGCGGGAACGACACGAGAAGCAGCGCTTTGAAACCCGCAATGCCGCACTGCTGGGATTTTCCCGCCAGCAATTGTTTATTCAAGCGCTGCTCTCCCCCGCCGTGGGCCTCATGGCGGGCCTGGGCCTGTTGCTATTGCTGTGGCTGGGCACCGCGCGTATGACCAACGGTGAACTCACCGCCGCTGACCTGGTGAGCCTTATGCTGTACGCGATGTTGCTCACCCAGCCGCTGAGAAGCCTGGCCAATGTGTACGGCCAGGTGCAACAAACCCGCGGCGCAGCCGAGCGGATTATTGAGTTTTTGAGCGAGCAGCCCGAGCCGGAAGATGACGGTAAGCCGGCGCTGCCCCCGACAACAGGTGACATTCGATTCGAGCAGGTGCACTTTCACTACCCGGGCGGCAAGCCGGTACTGCGGGGGCTGGACTTGCACATAGCCGCCGGCGAGACCGTGGCCATAACCGGACCCAATGGCGTGGGAAAATCCACCATCGCCCATTTATTGATGCGCCTGGCGGATCCGGATTCCGGTCGTATTTTTATCGATGGTCGAGATATCGCGGAGGTATCGCTGGCCAGCCTACGCGGGCAAATCGGGCTGGTGGCGCAGCATACCTTGCTGGTGAACGGCACGGTGGCGGAGAATATCGCCTATGGGCAACCCCTGGTGGAGCAGGCGCAGATCGAGCGGGCGGCGCGCGCGGCCCATGCGCATGAGTTTATTACGCAGTTGCCAAAGGGCTACGACACGGTGATCGGGGACCAGGGCTTGCGGCTGTCAGGTGGGCAGAGGCAGCGGGTTTCCCTGGCGCGGACGCTGTTGGTAGATCCACCTATTTTGATTCTGGATGAGGCCACCTCCATGTTCGACCCGGCGGGGGAAGCGGGCTTTATTGCCGAGTGCCGGGACTTATTGGGGGGCAAGACGGTGATATTGATTACGCATCGGCCGGCCAGTTTGGGACTGGCGGATCGGGTGTTGGAGTTGGGTTCGGCTGATCGGGAGGGAGGGCAGGTTTCAAAGGTCGGTGTTGCTTAGGCCTTGTGCCAGCGTATCAGCTTTACACACCGCCGGACGCTGGCAGTGCGTCCACCATAATTTAACAGGGGAAGCGAGCCAGACCTCACATGGTGGCCGCCGGAAGTCGACCAGATTTGATGTTCCCATTTCAGCTATGCTCCCGCACACTTTCCTTGGAGTGTACAGGGAGGTAATATGGCCGCAGTAGCGTTTGATACATTAAGGTGTGCCCGCCGGTTGAAGGATGCGGGCTATACCGATCGACAGGCGGAAGTGCAGGCGGAGATTATGGCCGAGGCGTTTGTTTATAATATGGATACTCTGGTAACCAAAGATTATCTGGATGCACGCTTTGCCGAGCAGGAAGCCCGAATTGACGGCAAGTTCTCCGAGCAGGACGCCCGAATAGATGGCAAGTTTGCGCACATTGACGTTCAATTCACGGAAATCAAGGGGCAATTCCGGTTGGTTTACTGGATGCTCGCCGTTGTCATTGCCAGCACCGTCATTCCCCAGGTGAATGCCTTACTCTCAAACTAATTGTTATATTGGCTGGTTATTCATATAACGCGAAAAGCGTCTCCGCGGAGATTTTTTGCTCTTTTGGGCGTCCTGCCCGGCAACGGGTTCAGACTGCTTCAATGCTAGACCTGACCCCCAACCATGGGGGTCAGGTCTAGCATTGAAGCACCCGACCACATTTGACGTGGAGGTGGCCATTACCCGAGCGGCACGGGCGCGAAGGCCACATTGGACACAAGGGCAGCCCAGCCATGGCTTGCCGCAGATTCGCTGCTCACTCGATTTGGCCGCGATCGCCCCGAGGCGATTCGTCAATACGCGAAGTTTGTGGCCCAGGGCGTTGAAGGCGGTTCAATATGGCGAGAGCTCAACCGGCAGATCTATCTGGGCGACGACGATTTCGTGACAAGGATGCAAG
>QNFR01000154.1 GCA_003646405.1 Gammaproteobacteria bacterium | reverse complement strand
TGGGCGATGTGGGCCGCGTTCGGGCTCGCCGTCGGCACCGCACTGGTTTTCGCCTGGTTGCCGGCACAGCAGGCAGCACGGCTGGAACCAATTGATGCATTGGGTAAAAAATGATGCTGCTGAATGACTGGCTGCGCTGGGTATTTCATGCGGTGACAACAGCCCGCCTGCGCAGCCTGCTGACCGCTCTCGGAATCAGCATCGGCATTGCCTCCGTCACGCTGCTGACCTCCATTGGCGAGGGGATTCGCGTCTACCTGATGGACAGCTTCTCCCAGTTTGGCACCCGCATCATCGCCATTACACCCGGCAAGACCACAACTCACGGGTTGGCCGGGCTGCTCACGACAATCCGCCCATTATCGCTCGAAGATGCCAAATACCTTGGCCAGCTACCGCACGTTGATGCTGTGGTACCGCTGGTTCAGGGTACTGCAAAAATTGAAGCCGGCCGCTACAGCAGGGATACCGACGTATATGGCGTCGGCCCGGATATGGATCGTGCCTGGAAGTTCAAGGTTGCACTGGGCCGCTTCCTGCCAGCCGATGACCTGGAAAACTCGCGCTATTTTGCGGTGATCGGCTCAAAAGTCAAAGCCGAGTTATTCCGCACCAGCAATCCCCTGGGTGCTCACGTTCGTATCGGCGGCAGCCGCTATCGCGTCATCGGCGTAATGGCAAGCAAGGGGCAATTACTGGGCTTTGACCTGGACGACGCGATTTACATACCCGCTGATCTGGCCATGCAGATGTTCAACAAGGAAAGCCTGATGGAGGTCGATATTGTGTTCAGGGAGAGCGCCACATCGGCCGAAATGCGCGATCGCATCAAGCAGTTACTGATACGCCGCCACGGCGATGAGGACTTCACCCTGTTTACCCAGGAGGACATGCTCGCGGCCCTGGACAAAATGCTTTCCATGTTGAAGATGGCAATTGGCGGTCTCGGCGGCGTGGCCCTCATTGTTGGCGGTGTCGGGGTTCTCACTATCATGACCACCGCATTGAAGGAACGTACGCAGGAGATTGGCCTGCTTCGAGCGGTGGGTAGTACACGGCGGCAGATACTGTGGATGTTTCTCGGCGAAGCGGTATTTCTAGCGGCCGCGGGTGGCATGCTCGGATTGGCGATAGTGGCGATACTGGTCATTACAATGAATACTTTCGTGCCCGCCCTGCCCATTGCATTACAACCCTTCTATATGCTTGTATCGCTGGCGTTAAGCTGCGGTATTGGCCTGGTTGCTGGTATCTCGCCGGCCATGCACGCAGCGGGGCTGGATCCCATCGAAGCATTGAGATCGGAGTAGCAGCCAGGCTTATGCATTGTTCAACAAAATGCATTTTAAAATACCATCCACCGCGAACATTCGATTACAGTGTACTGGCAACGCCGTGATACAGGGTTTATGCTGCCTCGACATGCAAAACCTAATAACCAAACTAAGTGTCGCCGGACTCCTGCTCGGAGTAGCGGAATTCACCCCCGGAGCGTACTGAGTTCAACAGTGATGCGGAGAAACTGGTGGGATCAGACGTCGAGTTGCGCGAGAGCTATGTGCACTGGAACCTGGCGCCCGGCGGGATGCCTGTGGTTTTTCGAGTGGGTCAGCAGATTCTCAACTGGAGTGAAAGCACATTCGTGCGGGACGGCCTGGACGTCATCAACCCGGTGAATCTGGTAACCGTGCTCCAGCCTGCGAGCACCCGGGAAGATTTGCGCACACCGCAGCGGATGGTGTGGGGCGCGGCCAATATTACCGAGACATTTTCCATCGAAGCCTACTATCAATACGAATGGGAGCCGGTGACACTGCCGCCGGTTGGCTGGTATTTCTCCACCGCCGATGCCATGGGTGGGGAGGGACTGCAGTCGTGGATGTTTGGCAATGGGCAAACGTCCGACCTGGGTACGGATCTCGATCAGCATTTTCAATTACCCGCCGACACCCTCGGGTTTGACCAGGATTTCCAGCGACTGCCGGGGCTGAACCGGGATACACCTGGCACATGAACGTGTACCAGAGTCGGCGCACAGCGTCGTTTCCAGACTTCGTCTACGAGGCGATAGCCGGCAACGCAAAATCGGCGCGCGTTCTGCTGGAAGGTCGCGGTGGGGCTGAAGGAGCCCGGGTGAGCTCTCCGTTTCCGCAACCCACGACGGGGGTCGAGGTCGTCTGGAACCACAACTTGCGCTTTCGCGGCCTGCGTGTGGATCGCATAGAAGGCTCACGCGATCAATTACTATACCGTCCCCGTGTTGTGGTCCACCCTGGAGGTATACCATGACCTGCTGGCCGGTCGCGTGCTGGTGAACGGACTGGACAACCGGCACCGACCCTACGTGTTTCACAGTGGTTCTGATCCGCGGGAGTTCAGTCCCAACGCACTGATTTACTACCTGCGTTAACACTCAGGCAACTGCGCCGGCGCGTGGGTTTTACCCTGGTAGCTTTTCTCCTCCTAACAAACCCGCCAGTATTTGAACATGTGCTAATGCCTCAATTCCCGCGTCGGTCAGATAACCACCATCGGGCTGGCTGACCAGGCCCTTATCAAACAAATTTTGGCAGGCGCTGATCACTTCCTGGCGGGCATTGGAGTGAACTTTTATGCCATGCTCCAATGTTGTGTTATCAAACTGCAATAATAGATTTAATTCTTCAATGGAACCGGGAGTGAATGACACAATTATATCCTCTTGATTATCGCCGGATCATAGGTTACCACGCGCCGGCTACCCGGGCCGGCCATCAGCGCGCGAGGCAAGCAACATGGGGCTGTAGTAGATACAGAATATTCCGTAGGCCAACACCCAAAAAACACCAGCAAGAGCGATGCCCCAGTGAGTATATTGCGGCCACGCGGCGGGCACCAGCACTCGCAGTACCGCGCCAAGCAAAATCAAGATATAGGCCGGAACCATCGCCGCTGGCGGCTGCAGTGGGCGACCGGTGTGCCCCAGGGTAACCCGGGAAATCATCGCCAGGATCATCCCGCCGATGGCACCCGCGGTAAAACAGTGCATGGCTATACTGGCGCTGGCCAGATACCCCGCGCTGTAAAGCGCCAATGCCAACAAGCCCAGGGGGATGAAAGCATAGGCCAGGTGCAGTGACCACAGCAGGGGCACTCCCCAACTATACTGAATTCCCCAACGCAGGAAACGCCAGCTATTGGTCAAGGCGGCAATCACACACAGCACCACCATGATTACCTCCGGCACCTGTGAAAAACCAACAAAAGCGATCATTGCCAGCAGGATAATCGTGGCCACACTGAGCACTTCAAGCCAGCGTTTAGGTGGCAATCGCTCACAGCCGGTAGCATTGGCGGTAAAAAAGGGAATAACCCGGCCACCCACCACGGCAATGATAAGCGTGATCAACATAATGGCGCCATGCAGTGATTGCAGGGCCAGATCTGGCCGTTTGTTCAACACCCCCCAGTGGCTGGCTCCATTTAACAAAGCCAGCACAAGCAGCATGGGAACAAACATCAGATTGCGCCACTGTTTCACTTTCACCACCGGGTATGCCATCGCTGCAGCCGAAAAAAGCAGAAACGACAGATCTGTAGCAACCACTAACCAGGCAGGCAGGGATGAACCCAATGCCAACAACAGGCGACCCAGCAACCAACAGACCGCAAGCACCCCGAGCAATTTACCCCGCAGGCCCCCGACCCCGGTCCAGGCTTGCACGGCGGTGAGCAAAAAACCCACAACAATGGCGCTGCCAAAGCCAAACAGCATTTCATGGCCGTGCCACCAGACAGGTCCACCATAGGGTGTCCACGCGACCGGGTTCAGCCAGAAGTACGTCCACCAACCCATCGCGATCACAGAGAATATCGTACCCCCTAAAAACAGTGGCCGAAATGCCAACCGAAGTATGGGAGTAATGGTCATGGCGACACGGCTATCATCAATATTAATCACCGGATAACCCCGCAGTGATAGTGAGTGGTGGGTGTTTCAGGTTCACCTTGTTTCTCCCTGCCCAACTGCCAGTACTGCAGGGGGTGATAACTAACGCCACGCCTGCCCTGCTGTGATTCAAGAAGAGCGAACTGCTGGTATTTTAAAGCGCAATCAGGTGGTTCCAACGCCGGTAGCGGTGGCGCCTTGCACCGGCGAAACAAGGTGATATGGAAGTTTTCGGAGGGCACCGGGCGAGCCATGCCATCTACGGCCAAATCCCCGAATGACTTATCCCGCCAGGAAAATGTTACCCACCAATTCAACAGCAGAATCAGTACAACGATGAATTGAAATTCGTTTACCATGAACTAGCTCGACTTCTTTTCGTTTTTCGGCGATTTATCAGAAATTTCTTTGTACGATCCCGTAAATATTTCCGTGTAACTGCCAGGGTTAAACGCAGTCCAGCACGCGGTCTACGAACTCTATCATAAATCTATTCAGCGCCAGTTTCCAATTCCTGATTGGCATCGTCCATTTTTTGGAGGCGGCCTGGATCGAAAATGCATTGCGGCCTGCGAGTACTCAGTTTGCAGATAGAAGTTTCCTGTGTTACCCCGCGCATGGATATGTAGGATAATGCAGGTGATGATTGATGAAGAAGTTATGGTTAGTGGAGCCGCTATGAGTGACCAGATGACTAAAGGCATGAGATACACCAGCAACAGGGCATTCCAGGCCGTTGCCAGAATCATGACGTCCACGCGACCTTCAGTGATGCCACTTAAGCATGGCAGTCTGGCGCGAGCAGTGCTCTGCCTTGTCCTGCTCGGCGCACCGTTGGCATGGTCCCAGGATGGCGCAAGCCAGGACTTGTCGGCACGGGAAGTCCTGGAGGTGCAGCAGGCAGCAAAACAACTGACAGAAGAAAAGGAACAGTTGGACTCCGACGGCACCGGCGTCCCCTCCACGCCGGTGAACGCGTTGTTGAGCCTGCGCGAGGCCGTGCGCAGCAATGACTACGAAAAGGCAGGGGAATTTCTGGACAGGCGCTACCTGCCCGA
>QNFR01000153.1 GCA_003646405.1 Gammaproteobacteria bacterium | reverse complement strand
TGGTAGGCTTTGTGGCCTGGCAGCGCAGCTTCGCGGATAACCCGAGCCGTAACTACGGTCGTGCGGTTGAGCACAGCTACGGTTCTGTGCCTAGCAACTAAGCTAAGTTAGTAGTTAAGCTTACCCAGAAACCGACGCCTTTGGCGTCGGTTTTTTTGTGTGTTGAAGAGGTGCAACGAACCGTGAAAAGGCTGATTTCTATTTTTTTTGGTGTAATCCTGGTGCTTCCTGCCATGGCGCAAAATGTCATCCTGGATGACGATGTAGGCATTGATCGGGAGGAACTGGAACGTGTGGTCGCTTCCTGGACATCCCAGATGCAGCAGGCGGCTGCCAACGATCTGGGGGACCGCATGGAACTCCTTAATTTGTCACTTGCCAACAAAAAGATTGCGCGCGCGGCGCAGCAAATGTCTCCAGAGGCAGACCCGGACGTATACTGGGAGTACATGTTCAAACTCAGGAACTTCCAGCGGCGTTTTATGGCTGAACAATTCCTTGATAAGCTGGAAATACCTGATATGTCTGCCCTGGCCGCAGAGCGTTACGAAACTGAAAAGGACACCTACGCGCTGGTACCAGAGCACCGCATTTCGTCCCATATATTGTTCAAATGCCTGCCTGGCGAGTGTAACCGGAATGAACTGCGTCCCCAGGCCCAGGCAGTGCTGGATGAACTGTTGCAGGGTGCGGATTTTGCGGAGATGGTTGAAAGCCACTCACAAGACCCCGGCTCCAAGGACAGCGGTGGCGTTTTTAACAAATGGATGAAGGCCGGTGAGCCCGGGGTGACTCCGCCCTATGTGTGGGCCTTGTTCCAGATTGACGAAGAGGGGCATTACTCGGAACTGGTTGAGACCCAGTTCGGGTTTCATATCATCCGCCTGGATGGTGTTAAAGAGCACTACTACCAGCCTTATGAAAAGGTCAAGCTACAGATCATTGACACCTTGAGAACGGATTACAAAAAGCTGGCCGTCAAGGAATATGACGCGCAATTTCGTATGAGTGATGATGTTTATATTGACGGCGAGGCGATGGACGAGATTTTCTTGAAGTACAAGACGCCTGAGTAAATCGTAACTTTTGACCTCAGCCAGGACGAGTTTCCGCGCATGCGTAATGTAGTCATACTCGGTATGCACCGCTCCGGTACATCAATGGTGGCGGCCGCGCTGGCCTCGGCGGGGCTGTACGCCGGTAGGCCGGCGGAGCTGTTGGTGGCTCAGGAAGATAACCCTCACGGCTTTTGGGAGCGGCGCGATGTTGTCGCTCTCAATGATGAAATACTGTCCTCTTATGGCGCCAACTGGTACCAGCCACCGGCAGAGCCAACCAGGACTTCGGCTGATCACCTTGCCGCAATACAGTCTATCCTGGAGCAAATGCCCGCGGATCGCAGTTGGCTGCTAAAAGACCCCCGCCTGGTGGTGACCTGGCCACTATGGGAGCAGGCGCTGGACGATGCGGTGGTGGTGTTCGTCTATCGTGATCCCCTGGCGGTTGCGGCTTCCCTGCGGCGCAGGAACGGTTTTGCACTGTCCCTGGGCCTCGCCCTGTGGGAATACTATAACCACTTCACCATCACCGCGCTGCAGGGCCGCGATGTTATTTGCCTGTCCTTCGACACGATCGCCGCCGATCCGGCGGTATGTCTTGATGGTGTGCTGGAACAACTGGTCGAGCTTGGCGTGGCGTGCGAGCGGTCGCTGGACGCGGGTGTTTTCGACGCGTCACTGGGTAAATCCCGGGCCGCGGACCAGGATATGGCGGAGGCGCTGCTCACACCCTCCCAGCGGGAATTGGCACACTATTGCCGGGCTTTGTGCGAGGGGGGCCAACTGCTCCCCCTCCCGACCATGGACGACGGTCTGTGGCCCCGCCTGCAGGATATGGCATCCGCTCTGGCGACGCTGGCGCAGGTGCGCGCAACACAGCTGGAACTGGCCGAGGCCACCCGGCTGTGCGCGGAGCGAACCGCCGAACGCGATGAAGTCCTGGATGGCCTGCACCGGCTGGAGGACGAGCATACCGCGCTGGCCCATGTGCATCGCGACGAGGTGGCCAGGCATGAACGCCTGCAGCAAAAAACTGAGGCCCTGTTTGTCGAGTTGAGCCAGATGTACGGCAAATTACTGAATTTCGAAGAGTCTGTGCTGGCGCGTATCTGGCGTTTCACCGCGCGGTGTTACAAGTTTCTGACGCGCCGTCGCGGCTTTCACAGCAGTTATGATGATGTGCTGGCGGGCGCCCGGGAACATTTTGATAAACACGGGCTTTTCCCCCCGCTAGATCAGGCGCGAAAGCCTCCCGGCAAGGTGTCATTACTGCGCGACATACTGAGTTATGTCGCGCGCAACCCCGCCGGCTCCATGCGCAGCTTCAGCCTGGCGCGCCTGAAGCGGGCGGCGGGCGTGTTTATCAATGCCAGCCCGGAGGACCTGGGGGTATGGATAGACAGCCGGTTCCCGGAACAGGCAGACGCCGGCTTTATGAGCAGCACCTATCCCCTGGACGAGAGCCTGGATGAATTACAGCTGGTGTTTCCTGTGGTCGATTCGCCACAGGTGTCTATCGTAGTCCCTGTTTTCAATGAGTATCGTGTAACCATGCGCTGTCTCAAGTCCGTGCTGGACAACAGTGCGGGACTCTCCTATGAAATCATCATAGCCGATGACTGCTCCAGCGACCTGACGGCGAGCATTGTGGAGCGGGTTAGTAATATTACAGTGGTCCGGGGTGAGGCTAACAGGGGTTTCCTGCTTAACTGCAACGCCGCCGCCGGGGCCGCCCGCGGCGACTATATCCTGCTGCTTAACAACGATACCGCGGTTTGTCCCAACTGGTTGTCGGCGCTGTATGACACCATCGCCGGCGATAGCTCGGTCGGCATAGTCGGGCCCAAATTACTGTTTGAGGATGGCCGCCTGCAGGAGGCTGGCGCCATCATGTGGCGGGACGCGTCCGCCTGGAACTTCGGCCGCATGGATAACCCACAAAAATCGGCTTACAACTACCGCAAGGAAGTCGACTATATTTCCGGCGCCTGCCTGTTGCTACGCGCTGACCTGTGGCGGCAACTGGGTGGTTTTGACCAGCGTTATTGTCCGGCCTACTATGAAGACGCCGATATCGCTTTCCAGGCCCGCGCCGCGGGCTACAAGGTGGTTTACCAACCGCTGTCAACGGTATTCCACTTTGAGGGCGTCAGTTGCGGCACCGATCTGGGCAGTGGCATAAAAAAATACCAGGTGCAAAACCAGGTCAAATTCCGTGACAAATGGCAGCGGGAGCTGGACGATTTTCACTTTGCCAATGGCTCCCATGTATTCCAGGCCCGGGACAGATCCCGCCATCAGCGTTGTGTATTGTTTATAGATCACTACGTCCCCCATTATGATAAGGACGCGGGCTCACGCTCCACCTTCATGTATGTAAAGCTGATGCTCGAGATGGGCTATCGTGTGCTGTTCCTGGGTGCCAACTACTTCCCGCACCAACCCTACACCAAGGCGCTGCAACAACTGGGCGTGGAGGTTCTGGTGGGCGAATACATGGCGCGCAATCAGGATCGCTGGCTGCGTGAAAACGCGCCCTACATCGACTGTATCTATCTGCACCGGCCGCACGTAGCCGAGCAGTTTCTCGCCAGCTTGCACAAGATGAAACCCCGGCCGAAGCTGATTTTCTTTGGCCACGACCTGCACTACCTGCGCATCAGTCGCGAGTTTGCGGTGATCGGTGACCAGCAGTTGCGCAAGGACGCGGAAAAATGGCGCAAGCGTGAATATGCTGTTTTTGACAGGGTAGATAAAATCTACTACCCGTCCCAGGTTGAAGTCGATGAGATCAGTGCGCACAGGCCTGACCTGGATGTTCGCGCCATACCACTTTATGCCCTCGATGACAGCGCCGCACCCGCCTACGATTTTGGCGCAACCAGCGATATCCTGTTTGTCGGCGGCTTCAACCACCCGCCTAACGTCGATGCTATCTGTTGGTTCGCCGAGGAAGTCATGCCATTGGTGCAGCAAGGCTGCCCCGGGATTCGCCTGCATGTGGTGGGCTCGAACCCGACGGATGACGTGCAGGATTTACAGAGTGAACACGTTGTGGTGTACGGCTACCTGTCGGATGAAGAGCTCGAGGCGCTCTACCGCCGGGTACGCCAGGTCGTTGTGCCCCTGCGTTTCGGGGCGGGCGTGAAGGGCAAGGTACTGGAAGCTATACAAAAAAACCTGCCTGTGGTGACCACTTCCATTGGCGCCGAGGGTCTTCCCGAGGCAGATCGGGTGATGACTATCGCCGATTCGGCGGAGCAATTAGCGGCCTGTGTTATCAGCGTGAATGGGGGTGATACTCAGGCGTTGGACCGACTCGAAGCCTATCCCCGATGGTTACAGCAATATTTCAGCAAAGCTAATGCGGCGACGATTATTCTGGAAGATTTTGGTGGGCCCAACCGTGAACTGCCGGCGTAAGTACAAGGATTTTGCCATTGGGCCATGGTGAGGAGTAAGAGATGCGACATATTATATTACACGGGCACATCTTCAAGAATGCCGGAACAACCTTCGACTGGTCCCTGGAAAAAATTTTTGGCAAGGGCTTCCTGGATCACCGGGAAGATAAGCTGATACGCAGCGAAGGCCGGGAGCATCTTGTGCAGCTGGTGAACGAAAATCCGCATTTACATGCTGTATCCAGCCATCATATGCCGGGGGATATTCCCGAGCAGCCAGGGGTGCGTTTTATTCCCATCTATCTACTGCGGCACCCAATTGAAAGAATTCGCTCCGTGTATAATTTTGAACGCCGTCAGAAAAGCGGCACGGCGGGGGCTAAAGCGGCAAAAATCAAAAACTTCAGGGACTACGTTGATTGGCGCATGCAGCCGGGTGTCGCTCGTACCATTCGCAACTACCAAACGCGTTATCTCGCTGGACACCACACGCGTAGTAGTGCGACGGATATCCCTTCCAGGTGCTTCACAGAGGCTCTTGCAACTATCAATAATGATGTGGCCCTGGTCGGTCTGGTTGAACAATATGATAAAAGCATGGTGGTACTGGAAGAGTCGCTCAGGGTTTTCTTTCCCGCGATCGACCTGTCCTATGTCGCCCAAAATATCGCGGCAAAAAAGACGGTGCACTCAAACACCGGGGATGCGATTGAGAAAATCCTTGGTG
>QNFR01000152.1 GCA_003646405.1 Gammaproteobacteria bacterium | reverse complement strand
CATCGATATTGCCGAGCGCTCCGGCGCACGCCTGCAGATCTCCCACCTCAAAGCCTCCGGAAAATCCAATTGGGGAAAACTCGACGGCGCCCTCGAACGCCTCCGTACGGGCGACCTTAGTGGTCGCCCCATCGGTGCCGACCGCTATCCCTACACCGCCGGCTGCACCGATCTGGATATTGTCCTCCCCGAGTGGGCATCCCATGGCGGGCGCGAGGTTGTGCTCGCCCGTCTGCGCAATCCCGAAACGCGAAAGAAGATTCGCACCGAGCTGATGGACCATCCTCCCGGCCGTTGGGACAACGTCATGATTGGCTCTACCCAATTTGATGGATTCAAGGGGAAACGCCTGACGGAGGTCGCCGAATCCCTCGACATGGACGAAGTCGATGCGCTGCTGCACCTGATCGATTCCGACGACCTGAAAACAGGAGGCCTGTTTTTCGGCATGTCGGAGAAAAACATGTGGCGGGTATTGGCCGAGCCGTATGTATCACTCGGCTCCGACGGGTCGTTGCGCGCGCCGTGGGGGCCGCTCAGCCACGATCATCCGCACCCGCGCGCCTATGGTAGCCACACCAAGTTCCTGCGTGCCGCACTCGACGGCCAAACCGTCCCGCTCGCCGGGGCGATCCATAAAATGACCGCCCTGCCCGCCAAACAGTTCGGACTCAAGAAACGCGGGTTGCTCAAAGAGGGATACTTTGCCGATATCGCCATCTTTAACCCCGACGATCTCAAAGAAAACACCACCTACGCCAACCCACACCAGCTTTCCGACGGCATGCGCCACGTCATCGTTAACGGCTTCCACATACTGAAGGACGGGAAGCACACGGAAAATCGGGGTGGAAAATTTCTCGACCATCCGTGAAACAGACCGGATATTCGTTGGGATTTGTGTACAACAATAGATCGGGTAAGCCCGTTACATGGACTCGACAACTTGGATTTCTAAAAAATGAATGAATCAGCAATGGCTCCGGACGAAACCCTGCAAATCGTGGAGTTTCCCCACGATGGCGTGAAGGCCTACTACATTACCGCGCAGGCCACCGAATCAAGCATGCACGAGGTCTTCAATCATGTCTCGGTCGAAATGAAAAACCGCGATGCCAAGATTGCCTTCCAATACCTTTTTGGTGGCCGTCAATTCTACCCCAAGGCCGTGTCCTCCATTGAAAAACTCGACTGGCCACTGACGCTGCTCCACGGCGATGCCTGCTCCGGCTCGACGATCACCGGCACGCAGTTTATCGCGGTTTCCGGAGCGGAACTCAATCCAGTGATGGATGGCGACCACATGGTCGGCAACTGGTATGATACCGAAGACGCACGCTACTGCCTGCTGGGCGACATCCGTGCCGACGACCTCTCCCGCTCCCGCGAAGAACAGGCCCGCACCGTTTTTGAAAAAATGGAAACCCTGCTGAAGCAGGCCGACATGCAATTTACCGATATCGCCCGCACCTGGATCTATCTCAACGAGTTGCTCGAATGGTACGACGAGTTCAACGTGGTCCGCTCCCGGTTCTTCAAGGAACGCGGCATTTTTGAAAAGATGGTTCCGGCCAGCACCGGCATCGGCGCAGGCTCCGCCGCCGGCGAAGCCATGGTTTGCGCGCTGCTTGCCATCAAACCCAAGCACGACGGCGTTAAGGTTTTCGCCGTTCCCTCGCCACTGCAATGCCCGGCTCTCGATTATAAAAGCTCCTTTGCCCGCGCGGTCGAAATCGACCAGCCCGGCGCCCGCCTGCTCACCATTTCCGGTACGGCCAGCATCGAACCCGGCGGCAAGACCGCCCACATCGACAACTGCAAAAAGCAAATTGAGTTGACCATGGAAGTGGTGCACGAGATTCTGAAATCCCGAAACATGGATTGGGAAGATACCGCCCGCGCCATCGCCTATTTCAAGGATATCGACGAGGCACACCTGCTCGAAAAATATTGCATCGAACACGACCTGCCCGAGCTGCCCGTCTCCATATCCCATGCAGACATCTGCCGCCACGACCTGCTGTTCGAAATCGAGCTCGACGCCGTGAAAACGAACTGATGCGATTATTTCGCTGATTATTGAGTTTGGAATTTTGAATGCTGATTTGCGGGTCTGCGACGGCTCTATTGCAAAATATTTCACCACTTTGCGTGTGCCATAATAATTAGCTTATGCGCATATGCGCATAATGTCATTATTCGATGGGAGAGGAAAACCATTGACGCTGGTTTCAACGATTCCTCGTGAGCCCGCGTCCAGTACCCGCGTTCAGGCTCGAAAAAACTTTCTAAAAAGATGGCAAACTGTTTAGATGTGTGGCCAATCGAGCAAAGAATAAAAGCAGAGTTTGTATAATCAGGAGGAGCCTAATGGGAATTATTGATATTATCGTATTTGTAGCCTTTGTGGCCGCAGTGTTGTTTGTCGGACTCTATAAATCGAAGGGGGAAGATACACACGGCGAAGAAGGCGCGGCGGACTATTTCCTGGCCGGACGAGGCCTGACGTGGTGGCTGATTGGCTTTTCACTGATTGCGGCCAATATATCGGCCGAGCAGTTTGTGGGCATGTCAGGACAGGGTGCTGGCTTTGAAGGCCTGTCGGTTTCGAGCTGGGAATGGATCGCGGCCATTACGCTGGTTGTGGTTGCCTTTGTGCTTTTGCCCTACTTCCTTCGCTCAGGCATCACCACGATTCCGGAATTTCTGGAAATGCGCTACAACCACTGGGCGCGGCTGTTCATGACGCTTTCGATGATGCTGATTCTTATTGGCGTCAGCCTGATCGGTGTCATCTATGCCGGCGCACTCACCCTCAAAGAGCTGATGTTTTCGTACAATGTCGAACTTTCGCTGGCGGGATCATGCTGGGCACTGGGGATCATGGCGGCGATCTACGTCGCGGTCGGCGGCCTGAAGGCCTGCGCATGGGCCGACCTGCTCCAAGGCTCCGCCCTGATTATCGGCGGTGGAATCATTACCTACTTCGCTTTCGACGCGCTCGGCGGAACGAATGTGGCCGAATTGGTTGCTTCGACCGGAGCTGCGGCAAATGTCGAGCAAGGTGCCGACGTGATGGAAAAGTTCAGCACGCTTAACGAATCCGCCATGCACATGGGCAGCAATCCCTCGATGCCTTGGGGCATCCTGATCATCGGCATCTGGATTCCGAACTTCTACTACTGGGGACTCAACCAATACATCACCCAGCGCATCCTCGGTTCGGCCTCCCTCGCGGAAGGCCAGAAGGGCTTGGTGCTCGCCGCCGCGCTAAAGCTGGTCATCCCGTTTGTTATTGTTATTCCCGGTATCATTGCCTTCAACCTCTACAGCAAGGATATGGAAAAGAATGCGGGCGACCATCTGGCGGCCTATGAGCAGGCCGCCGTCAATCCAGCAACCGTCCAGGTCTTTGAACTCGACCAAAAGTGGGCCGTGGCGAACCCCGAAAAGGCGCAGGAAGTCGAAACCTTCAATGCCTCCGTTATGGCGCGCGTTGGCGAAGGATCGGTTGAAACCGTCAAACTCAAATCCTACAAATACGACTCGGCGCTGGGGCTGCTGATCACCCGCCTCATTCCACAGAACAAAGGAATTCTCGGCTTCGTGATCGCCGCATTGCTCGGAGCAATCGTGTCGTCGCTGGCCGCCGTGCTCAACGCGGCCTCCACGCTCCTGACCATGGACGTGTACCAGCGCTATATCAACAAGTCGGCCACGCAATTCAAGCTCGTTACCATGGGTCGCATCTTCATCGGCGTGTTTGTAGTGATCGGCTGCGTGGTTGCCCCCATGCTGGTGAACAACAAGAGCGTCTTCGAATTCATCCAGAAATTCCAAGGATTTGTTTCCACAGGTATTCTGGCCGTGTTCATCTACGGCCTGATCAACCGCACCTCCGGCCAGTGGGCGGGCGTCATCGGCCTGATCGCCAACCCGATCATCTACGGCGTTCTGACGAGCACGTTCCCGGAAATGCACTATCTCTACAGCATGTCCATCTCGTTGGGCCTCGTGCTCGCCATTATGACCGTGTATGGACTGGTCAGCAGGCAGGAGAAGATCGTGTTCGCAACCAATACCACGATGGATCTGACCTCCTCCAAAGGAGCCTTGATCATAGGGCTTGGCGTTTGTGCGCTCACCGTCGCGCTCTACGTCATCTTCTGGTAGTCCAGCCAGCTGGCCGTTGAAAAGGCGTCCCGTATGGGGCGCCTTTTGTGTTTATGTCCTGGTATTCCCGCAAAAAGACCATTGGATAGAGGTTGTTGTTGACTCGTTTTCCGTTCCTGTACAAAATGCCCCGGCAAAAGGACATAAAAAATGAGCCAGAACAAACACATAGCCGATTTCATGAATACCTTCCCCTATGAGGGACTGACCTTCGACGATGTTTCGCTGATTACCCAGTACGCGGACTTCCTGCCGGGCGATACCGACATTGCCTCCAAGCTAACCCGCAACGTCGGTGTGAAGATCCCCTTCCTAAGCGCGGCGATGGACACCGTGACCGAAGCCCAGATGGCCATATCGATGGCCATGCTTGGCGGAATCGGGGTCATCCACAAGAACCTAGACCCGGAAGTGCAGGCGCAGCACGTCAGTCGCGTGAAGCACCACCTCAACGGACTCATCACCGACCCGATCACCTTCAACGTCAGCGATACGCTCGAAACCATCGCCATCCGCCGCGCGAAAAAAGGCTACAATTTCAACGGGTTCCCGATCCTCGACGACGACGGCAAGCTGGTCGGCATTCTGACCTCCAAGGATATCCGCTTCTCGCGCTCCAAGCGCGCGGCGGTCACCGACATCATGACCACCGAGGTCATCACCGCAAAACTGAGCACCAACTTGCGGCAGGCCTACGACATCATGCAGCAGCACAAAATCGGAAAGCTGCCGCTCCTCGAAAACGGCAAGCTCGTCGGCCTCTACAGCTATGCCGACGTCCGCCGCCTGATCGAAAACGAAGAACCGCTCTTCAACCGCGACGACAAGCATCGCCTGCGCGTCGCCGCCGCTATCGGACCGGGTGACTACGAGCGCGCCGAAATCCTCGATCAAAACGAGGTCGATGTGATGGTGGTCGACACCGCGCATGGCCACTCCAAAGGCGTCCTCGACATGGTTTCGTGGGTGAAGGACAAGTTCCCCCACATCGATGTAATCGGCGGCAACATTGCCACCGGCGAAGCGGCGCTCGCCCTG
>QNFR01000151.1 GCA_003646405.1 Gammaproteobacteria bacterium | reverse complement strand
CGGTCCATGTGGAAGCTATCTGAAATCGTCTGGATGTCGGCTTTATTTTTGGGTAACAGTTCTATTATCGAGTGTTTGATTTTATCACTGAAAACCTCTGTTTGACCCAGGGATCGCAGTGAGTCATCGGCGTATTTTTTCAGGATTGATCGGTAATAGGGGTCATGTTTTTCCAGCTTGACGTCCAGGTTCTCTTTTTTCCAGCGCACCCGGTATTCGCTCTGACCGAACTTTGGCTTCGTATTTAAAATAGCCTGGTATTCAGCTGAATATTCTGGTGCCGGATGCGCCATCCATATTTCTTCAATGACACTTACCCGGCCGATAGCTTGTCTGAATAGATCGACCATCAGTGAGAAGTACAGTTCTGGTAGCCACCGATTTTTATGCTCATGACTGATGTTGGTATACACAAGCGTGATGAAGTCACCTTGCTCGCGCAACTCAAACCTGTCGGCATCACAGACCAAAGAGGCATAACGGACCCACTGTTGCAGGCCCTCCTTCAAAGTGGCACTGCTAAATATTATGCTTGGTACGAAATGGGATTGTCCCTGATTGTAGTATCTGTGTAAGTGAAGACCCAGCGCGGGATCACCGCTCACGCTGATGGCAAGCTCCCACAAGAGTAGATGTTTATCCAGGGCAATCCGTATGTCGGGGGAGTGTAGTACGGCGTCATCTACGCCAGTTTCCCCCAAAATCTCAGAATTAGAAACACCTTTGTCCTGCAAGAGCTTCCATAGAACCTCAGTGGATATGGCCGATGTTGTGTATTTTCTTCCCATACTTCCCTGGTTATTTCTGTCCCGAATTCAACTAAAATTGTCGCGTATAAACATATTCAGGCACCGTGCAAGATAAGACAATGTTATTCGTGAAATTGGAATTGATGGTCAGTTGGCAGTATAACTGTATAACTGCGTGGATAACAAAGTGAGCACAGAATTATCTGCGCCATCAGATCGGGAATATTTGCCTGTCCGCTACCATATTCCTATTACCATATCTGGCGAAGAGGATTACCAATGAAGGACTATGCCCCTGCGGGGAGCGGTGAGAATGCTGTTGCCGTTGTATTTGACAAAGATTCCGGAGTACAGCAAAACCTGGGTTATGGTATTGAAGTCTTTGGCGCGAGGGGATCCTGTATCACCCTGGAGGTTGCTGACATCCACTTAAACCGCCAGGGTATAGTTCACGGCGGCATCCTTTCCCTGTTGCTTGATGTGGCTATGGGTTACGCCTGCTCGGGCAAGTTTTCTGACGATGCGCAGACCCCCGCCATCACGCTGTCCATGTCGACCAGCTATCTTGCGTCGGTGGGGTCAGGCAAAGTGATCGCCACCGGGCGTGTCACCGGTGGCGGGTATAAAATACTATTTGCCGAAGCCGTATTGACGGCAGAGAGCGGTGTTGTCATTGCCACATCCAGCGGCACAATGAAACGCGGCGGCTGAGACTAGCCCGCCTTTCCGGCGAGGTAGGCCATAAAGTCCGCGGAGTTGGCCTGATGGTCGGCATCGACTTTCCTGGCGATATCTGTATCGGCCATCATGGCGTCCCACTCGGCGAGGCCGGGTATATTATCCATTACGTCCCAGTCCAGGAAAGCGGGGAGTAGCCGCCTGGCGGGTAATTCCATGTAGAGCTCGGCGACCTTCATCAGTTGCCGGACCTGGGCGCGGGCATCCGCGTCAGCCGGGTAGAGCGGGTTTTCCGGATACGCATCTTCCAGGTAATCCAGCAACACACTGCTCTCACTGAGTGTGGTTCCCTTTTCAGTGGTCATTGCCGGCGCTTTGCCTATAGGCGTTACCGCGTTCAATTCAGGTGATTGTGGATAGGCAATATTTTCCTTGAAGGGGATCCCTTTTTCCATCAGGGCATGTTTGACCATGTTGTGATAGTTGGAGTATGGAAAACCGTGAAGAGTCAGCATGATTATGTCCTTGAGTGTGGTGTGATCAGAAATTTTTCGCCGGTGGTCCGCTTACTGTACTCACCGATAGTCTCCAGCGACAGTGCTTCCGCCAGGGAAACCTCCCTCGTATAGTGACTGGCGAAGGTAGTTTTGAGACCTGCGGCAATGCGGGCATTTAATTCGGAAATTCTCTGTGCGCCGGCCTTTTTCATAAAAGGGAACAACAACCAGGCACCAACACCCCAGGCAACACCGTATTCGCGCTTGAGCATGGTCGGGCCCTTATCCAGGCGGCCATAGATGTAGACCTGCTTGTATACTTCTGAACCATAGTGGCTATATTCGTCGCTGCTTTGACTCGCTGCCACTTCCATATACTTGAGAATCTGGTTGGCCATGTCGCCACCGCCAATGGCGTCAAATGCCATTGTCGCCCCGGTTTTCACCAGCACCTCGGTAAGGTCGCTGTCAAACGTATCGGCGGTGGAGTTGCAAATAAACTCGGCGCCGAGGTCTCGCAATATTGCCTCCTGTTCCGGCTTGCGCACAATATTGACCAGGCCGATGCCCTCTTCAATACAGAGGCGGTTAAGTATTTGCCCCAGGTTGGACGCGGCTGCCGTGTGCACCAGCGCCGTATGCCCCTCGTTGCGCATGGTTTCAACCATGCCCAGAGCGGTTAGCGGATTAACAAAGCACGATGCGGCCTCGGTGGCTGTGGTGTCTTCCGGTAGTGCCATGCACATGTTTGCCTTCATGCAGCGGTACTGGGTGTACATCTGCCCACCAGCCATACCCACAGTCTTGCCCATAAGCGCCTGGGCGGCAGCAGAGGAGCCCGCCGCCACAACGACACCGGCACCCTCATTGCCAACAGGCATGGGTTTACCCAGGCGAGTAGCGGCCAGCCGCATTAACTTCTCCGGGATATGGGCACTGATCACCGGCCGTTCGGCGGTGCCGCCTGCTGTGGCGGTGCGCATATCCGCAGGCCCAAAAAGCAGGGCCAGGTCGGAGGGATTCAGTGGTGTCGCCTCGACCCTGACAATGACTTCGTCCGGGAGAGGCTCGGGCATCTCTACCTCTGCCAGTGCAATTTCGAGAGTGCTATCCTCTTTTACCAGAGAGTATAGCTGTAAGCCTTTGATGGTCATTCGTGTCTCCTTTCAGGCCTTCTAACTGGCCCATTCTTTAAAGGTTTTGCCTGCGCTGACGAGTTCCTCAAGGAGCGCCGCGGGTTGCCAGTAGGCCTCGCCGGTTTGTTGATGGAATTGGTTTAGGGTGTCGTAGACTTTCTGCAGGCCCACAGTGTCGGCATAGTGCATGGGACCGCCGCGTGAAACCGGGAAGCCGTAACCAAAAGCATAGACCACATCGATATCACCTGGACGCTGTGCGATGCCCTCTTCAAGTATTTTTGCGCCCTCGTTGATCAGGGCAAAAATGAGCCGGTTGAGGATTTCCTCATCGTTGATCTCGCGGCGCGCGACTCCCTGGGCGGCGGCTTTTTCTTCCACCAGTTGTATCACGCCCACATCGCTGCTGCGGGCGCGGGTTTTCGCATCGTAGTTGTAGTAGCCCGCGCCACTTTTCTGTCCCAGACGACCCATTTCCACCAGGGCATCCGGTATGCAATAGGTTTTTGGATTACCCTTCTGCTCATCGGTGAGTGCCTTGCGAGCATTGTAGGCGATATCCATTCCCGCCAGATCGCCGACGGCAAGGGGGCCCATGGCCATACCCCAGTTCTGCATAACCGTGTCGATCCGCTCCGGGGTTGACCCCTCGATCAGGCACAACTGCGCTTCGCGGGCGTAATGACGCAGCATCCGGTTACCGATAAAACCATAGCAAACCCGGGACAACACCGGTACCTTGCGAATGGTTTTGGCCAGCTTCATGGTTGTGGCGATGACTTCATCACTGGTTTTCTCGCCCCGGACTACCTCCAGTAGCTTCATAACATTGGCCGGGCTGAAAAAATGCAGCCCGATAACGTCGGCCGGGCGCCGGGTTGCCGCTGCGATCAGGTCAACATCCTGGTAGGAGGTGTTGGTGGCCAGAATGGCACCGGGTTTACACGCGCTGTCGAGTTGGCTGAATACCTGCTTTTTGATATCGAGATTTTCGAAAACGGCTTCAATCACCAGGTCCACATCGGCCAGGTCATCGTAGTTGGTGGTTCCGTCAATCAGTGACAGGCAGTGCTCTTTTTGTGTTTCGCTGAGCTTGCCTTTGCTAACCGTAATGCCGTAGTTTTTTTCAATAATACCCAGCCCGCGCTGCAGGGCCTCATCGCTGATCTCCAGCAGCTTGACCGGTATGCCCACGTTGGCAAAGTTCATGGCGATGCCGCCGCCCATGGTGCCGCCACCGATCACCGCCACCGAGTTAATTTCCCGGGTCGCTGTGCCCCGGTCCAGCCCCTTGATTTTGGCGGCTTCCCGTTCAGCAAAAAACATATGGCGCATGGCACCGGACTGTGTTGATTGCATGCACTCCATAAAGCGCTCGCGCTCACATTTCAGCCCCTCCTCGAAGGGAAGCTCAACCGCCGCTTCTACACAGCTGACAATATGCAGGGGTGCGATCTGGCCCCGGGCCCGCCTGGCGAGCTTTGTTTTGTAGTTGTCAAACAACTCGGCCGGTACGGTGGCGGTATCTATGGTGATGTCTCTTACGCGGCGCAATGGTGCGGCGTCGGCTACCAGTTCCCGGGCATAAGCCAGGGCACCCTCCAGCAAGTCGCCATCCACGACCCTGTCGATTAGTCCCGCCTGCTCCGCTTGCAGTGCGCCTATCGGGTTGCCGCTGGTTATCAGCTCCAATGCCACCTCGACACCCGCCAGGCGCGGTGTGCGCTGGGTGCCACCGGCACCGGGTAGCAGGCCCAGTTTAACTTCTGGCAGGCCTACCTTCGCTGTGGCTGCCGCGCAGCGGTAATGGCAGGCCAGGGCCGTTTCAAAACCGCCGCCCAACGCTGTGCCGTGGATAGCCGCGATAACGGGCTTTTGGGAATCTTCAATGGAGGTCAGCATCTCGCCCAGAGAGGGCGATGAGGGGGGCTTGCCAAACTCAGAGATATCGGCGCCGGCGATAAATGTACGCCCCTCGCAGATGAGTACCAGGGCCTGACTGCTGTCATTTTGTGCCGCTGTGATGGCTTGTTGCAGGCCCTGTCTCAGAGCTTGTGACAGGGCATTAACCGGTGGGTTGTTCAGTTGTATAACGCCGATATTGTCGATTAGCTGATAACTTACGATGGACATAGCGCAGTTTCCTTCCTGTATTTAACTAGATTCTTTCAATG
>QNFR01000150.1 GCA_003646405.1 Gammaproteobacteria bacterium | reverse complement strand
CCCGACACCTGCCTGGTCATGCGCAACGATGGAGCGGAGGGCTTCATTCCTGGTTGCTCAATGCCCACCGGCATTGCGTTCCCTGATCCCCTCCCTCATTCGCCACTGTATTTTTGGCCATTGAGGACACAACATGAACAAGTTTGTAATAAGCCGTGCACTGGTGCTGGTCACTGCGGCCTCTATGCAGGCAACTGCCCAGAGCCAGATAACTGCCCAGAGCAATAGAGCAACTCAGAGCTATATCAAGACCGACAACAAACTGGAAGAAGTCATCGTGACCTCTTCCCGCATAGAAATGCCCCTGCGCCAGATCGGCACCTCGGTATCAGTCATCACCCAGCAGGAAATAGTGCAGCGGGGTTTTAACTCCCTGTACGACGTACTGCGCAGCCAACCCTCTGTGGCAGTGAGCAATCCCGGCGGCGCGGGCAACGCGACTTCCCTGCGCATTCGCGGTGAAGAGGGCTATCGCACCCTCATCCTGCTCGATGGCATCGACATCTCCGACACCTCGACGCCGCAAGTCGGCCCACGGATCGAGCACCTGCTCAGCTCCGGCATCCAACGGGTCGAGATCCTGCGTGGGCCACAGGGCCTGATGTACGGTGCGGATGCAGGCGGCGTCATTAATATCTCTACCATTGCACCCCGGGAAGGTCTGGGCGGTGAAGTCGCTGCCGAAGGCGGGCGCTATGGCTCACAACAATTCGCGGGCAATCTCGGGGGCGGTAACGGCACGGTAGATTTCAACCTGGCAGCATCGGATTTCGAAACAGATGGTTTCAACGCTCGCACTACTGACACCGTACTAAAAGATGACGATGGCTACGACAATACCACCGTGCATGGCCGCCTTGGCTGGAACGTCAGCGACGACCTGCGCCTGGGGCTGGTGGCACGCGATGTCGATGGCACCAACGAATTCGACAGCTGCTTTACCGTGGACACTTTCTCCCCTACCGACAACTGCAAGGACGAATACGAGCAACAGGCCTGGCGGGCGGAGGCTGATTACACCATCGGCCGCTTCAGCCACCGGGTTTTCTACAGCGACAGCGATACCAAGCGCCACTTTTACGCTGACGGGACATCCAGTTTTAAAACGAAAGGCAGCCTGGAGCGCAGCGGCTACCTGGGTAGCTTTAGCGCCGGCGACTCCCTGCGCCTGGTCTACGGCGTGGATCTGGAAAGTGAATCCATGGACGATAGCAGCTTCGATACCGACCGGGACCAACAGGGTTATTACCTGGAGTACCAGGGCGGTTTCAGTGACAAGGTGTTCGTAACCGCCGGTGCGCGCTACGACGACAACGATGATTTCGGTACGCACACATCTTACCGTGTCAGCGGCGCCTACCTGTTTGCCCTGTCCGGCGGCGAACTAAAACTCAAGGCCACCTACGGCACCGGCTTTCGCGCTCCCAGCCTGTATGAGATCGCTTACAATGACGGGCCGTTTGCCTATCCACCGGCTGCCGGCACCAAACTGTCTGAAGAGGACAGCGAGGGCTACGACATCGGTTTATCGTGGATGGCGCAATCGGGTATCTACCTTGAGATGGTGTACTTCGATCAGACCATCAGCGACGAAATATATTTCGACCTGATCTCATATTCAGGTTATTTGCAGAGCAGCGGCGACTCGGAATCTCGCGGCATTGAGTTGATCGGGGAATGGCCATTACTGGACACCCTGTCCCTCACCGGCAACTACACCTACAACGATACCGATACCAACGCGGGTTCTGCCCGGGCGTTTCGTCCCGAGCACCTGGCCAACCTGGGTTTAAGCTGGAGCCCTCCGGTGGAGCGGCTGGTACTGGGACTCAACGTACGCCTGTCACGGGATGCGGAAGATATAGACGGCGCCAGCCTGGACAACTATGAACTGCTCGACATCAACGCCAGTTTCCTCATAGCGCACGGACTGGAATTGTACGGCCGGGTGGAAAACGTTCTGGATGAGGACTATGAAGAGATTCCCACTTACAATACCAGTGGCACCGCCGCCTATGCCGGGCTGCGATATTCCTTTTAGAGGGGAGCTTCAGGATGAGTGACAACAACAGCGACAGCAAAAAGGACGCCAAACACAAGGTGGCCATGGCAAAGCAGAAAGCCAGCGTCGATGCCAGTATCGATGCCGCCGATACCGAACGCGGTATCGCTATCCTGCTCACCGGCGATGGCAAGGGCAAAACCAGTTCCGCCTTCGGTATGGTGATGCGCGCGCTGGGCTACGGCCACAAGGTGGGCGTAGTGCAATTTATCAAGGGCGAGCAACTGTCCGGTGAGGAAATCTATCTGCGGGAACACTGCCCCCAGGTGGATTTTTACCAGATGGGCACCGGCTTCACCTGGGACACCCAGGACCGCAGTGGTGACATTGCCGCGGCCATAAAAACCTGGGCCGTGGCCAAACCCATGTTGCAGAATGCCAGTTACAACCTCGTGGTGCTGGACGAGCTGACCTATATGATCGCCTACAACTACCTGCCCGAGGAAGAGATTGTCCATGCCATCCGCGAACGCCCCCCCGGGCAGAGTGTGGTCGTTACCGGTCGCGGCGGCGGCACGGCCCTGCAGACGGTGATGGACACGGTATCGGAAGTAAAGGAGATCAAGCACGCCTTCAAGGCCGGAATTATGGCGCGCAAGGGCGTCGATTATTAATCCGGCCCCTACCTCGCAGCGCCGGTGGCGCGCGCACTGCCTTATCGCCATTCTGGCAATCACCCTGCCTTGCGCCATGGCTGTGGCTCTGTCAAGTGGTGCAGTCAGCCTATCTTTAAGCGAGGTTGGCCGCGCCTTACTCGACACGCTGTTCGACCGGGGCAATAGCCAGGGGGCGGTAATCATCGGACAAATACGCCTGCCACGGGTACTGCTGGCAGCGGTGATGGGCGCCACTCTGGCCATGAGCGGCGCCGCCATGCAGGGTCTGTTTCGCAATCCCCTGGCAGACCCTTCCCTGATTGGCGTGACCGCGGGGGCGTCACTGGGTGCTGCGCTGGTCATCGTGACCGGCGGTAGTCTGCTGCAGGGCTACATGGGACTCACGCTGGTTTCTGCCGGTGCCTTTGTCGGTGGTGTGATCGCTGTCTTGTTCGTATACCGCCTGGCGACCTCCGCCAACGGCACATCGGTTGCCACCATGTTACTCGCCGGTATAGCTATCACCGCCTTTGCCGGTGCAACAGGGAGCCTGCTGGAATTCTTCGCTGACAACGATATGTTGCGGCGCATCAGCCTGTGGAAAATGGGGGGGCTGGACGGCGCCAACTACCCTCGCCTGTTACTGGCGTCAATCGTAAGCGGCGCGATGCTAGTTCTGTTACCACGCTACGCCGGGGCGCTAAATGCCCTGTTGCTGGGTGAGTCCGAGGCGCGCCACCTGGGTATCAACGTGGACAGCGTCAAAGTGGCATTGATCACCTGGGTGGCTATCGGCGTGGGCACTTCGGTGGCCATGGTGGGCACTATAGCCTTTGTAGGCCTGGTGGTGCCCCATATAGTGCGCATGCTGGCCGGGCCGGATCACCGCTACCTGCTGCCCGCCTCGGCCCTGGCCGGCGCTCTGTTGCTGGTGGTGGCTGATACTCTGGCACGGGTACTGGTGGCGCCTACCGAATTACCGGTGGGGGTTATCACTGCGATTATCGGGGTACCCTTTTTTATCTCGCTACTGCGCAATCGCCATCATTATGGGTTGCAGTCGTGAGCTTATTGCAGCCGTGAGCATATTACAGCTGCGCCATGTCAGCGCCGCGCCCTGGGGCCCGGCGCTGCTGGACGACATCAATATCAGCCTGGAGCCCGGCGCTATTCTCGGGCTGGCCGGTCCCAACGGCGCGGGCAAGTCCAGCTTACTGAGGCTGATCGCCGGTGATATCAACAGCAACGGTGGTGAACTGACATTGGCAGGCCGACCCCTGAGCCACTGGACACCGCAACAGCGCGCGCTGCGCCTGGCTTTCCTGCCGCAGATGTCCCTGCTCAGTTTTCCCTATACGGTGGAAGAGGTGGTGTTGCTGGGTCGCACGCCCCACGCCAGCGGCAATGAGACAGATCGGGTAATTCTGGAGCAGGTATTGGAGTTAACCGATACCCTGGACTTACGGCACAGGCTTTACACACAACTGTCCGGCGGTGAAAGGCAGCGTACGCAACTGGCCCGGGTCTTTACCCAGATATGGGGCGAGGACTCGCTGGCCGGGAAGTTACTGCTGTTGGACGAACCCACCTCGGCCCTGGACTTGGCTCACCAGCAACAAATACTGTCCACGGTACAACTGCTGGCCAGGCGCGGTTGTGCTGTGGTACTGGCGATTCACGATCTGAACCTGGCGGCCAGTATTGCCGATACCGTGCTGGTGTTGGACTGCGGGCGGCAAGTCGCCCTGGGATCACCACAACAGGTATTCACGCAATCACTATTCAAAGAAGTGTTCCAGGTTGATGTCATCGTCAGCAGCCACCCGCAACAGGGTTTTCCCTTGATTATCCCGCAGCGTTCCAACCTGTGATAAAACACTCTCTCTCCTTCATATTTATCCTTGCATTGTCCATCCCTGCCAACGCAATTACCGTACAGGACTTCGCCGGGCGGGAGGTGACGCTGTCACAACCCGCGCAGCGCATTGTGGCGCTGGCCCCGCACATCGTTGAAAACCTCTACAGCGCAGGCGCGGGCGACCGTCTGGTTGGCGTCGTGAGCTATAGCAATTATCCGGCGCAGGCAGTCGGAATACCCCGGGTGGGTTCCGCCAACGCCTTTAGTCTGGAGCAAATTGTGGCCTTGCAACCCGACCTGGTGGTCATGTGGGGCTCGGGCAACGGCATGCATACGCTGACACAACTGGTGGCACTTGACATCCCCGTGTATGTCAGCGAACTGCGGCGGCTATCCGATGTGCCCGACAGTATCCGTCGGTTGGGGCAACTCACCGGGACAATGGCAGTCAGCGAGCCCGAAGCCCTGCGCATCGAGGGAGAATTAAGTGCCATGCAAAGGCGTTACAATGGTCTCAAACAGCTGGGTGTGTTCTATCAGATATGGGATGAGCCGCTGCAAACAGTGAACGGCGAACATTTGATCAGCGAGGTGATCGCTCTGTGTGGCGGCCGCAATATCTTCAGTGACGCCACCTTTCTGGCCCCGAGAATCAGCATCGAGTCGGTGTTACTGCGCGACCCGGATGCCATCGTCGCCAGCGGCATGGGTGAAGCCCGCCCCGAGTGG
>QNFR01000149.1 GCA_003646405.1 Gammaproteobacteria bacterium | reverse complement strand
GAGAGCGAGCCTATACCATGGCGGCTGTTTGCAACTTGCTGGCCATCGGTGCCCTGGTTTATCTAAGCTCCATGCTGGCCCTGTGGGTGGCGGTGAGCTTCGCGATTTTTGTCGGCTTCGGCTTCGGCGCCAATACGCCGATCTTTCCCGCGACATCGCGAGATTTATTTGCCGGCATTTTCTTTCCCTCTATTTTTGGCACTCTTGCGATTTCAGGTTCACTGGGTGCTGCCATAGGAGCCTGGTTGGGCGGCTGGCTCTACGATGTTACCGGCGGCTATAGCGCAATGCTCGTTGTCAGCGCCGTGCTTGCGGTGGTATCCCCGTTGTTATTATGGATGGCGGCGCCACGCCTGCCGAATCCGGCTCCCCATGAGTAGTGGTGTGGCAGATAGCTGGAGTAGCAGGCGGGAGTTGTCTGCCTGAATTGATTTGAAAAAAACAGATCGGCGCCGGCATTTTATTTGTTCTTGTAACTTATTGAGATTTAAGTAAAAAATGGTAGCTATGGGTGGACTTGAACCACCGACCCCAGCATTATGAATGCTGTGCTCTAACCAGCTGAGCTACATAGCCACTACAGTGCGGGACGAGCTGTCCCGAAGAGGCGCGCATTTTCCCGATTTTGGGGAGGCAAGTCAATTAAACATTGAACCGAAAGTGGATTACATCCCCGTCCTGCACCACGTAGTCCTTGCCTTCCAGGCGCCAGCGGCCGGCATCTTTGGCGCCCTGTTCACCATTGTGGGTAATGAAATCATCGTAGCTGACGATCTCGGCGCGGATGAAGCCTTTCTGGAAGTCGGTGTGAATCACAGCGGCCGCTTCCGGCGCGGTGGCGCCCACTTTCACAGTCCAGGCGCGCACTTCTTTCTCGCCCGCGGTGAAGTAGGTTTGCAGCTTCAGTAACCCGTAGCCAGCGCGGATAACCCGGTCCAACCCGGGCTCTTCCATGCCCAGGTCCTGTAGGAATTCCAGGCGCTCCTCGTCATCGAGCTCAACGATTTCCGATTCCAGTTTGGCGCAGATAACCACCACGACAGCGTTTTCATCAGCGGCGATATTGTTGACTATGTCGAGGTGGGGGTTATCTTCAAAGCCTTCCTCGTCCACATTGGCGATGTACATGGTCGGCTTGTTGGTCAGCAGAAACAGCTGCTTTGCCAGTGCCTGCTCGTTCTCGTCCAGGGTGAGGGAGCGAACCGGCAGGGCCTTGTTCAAGTGTGGCAATAGCTTGTTTTCCAGCAGGGCTTTCATGGCGATTGACTCTTTGTCGCCGCCCTTGGCGGTACGGATAACTTTTTGTAGCTGTTTTTCGCAGCTCTCCAGGTCCGCCAGCGCCAGTTCGGTGTTGATGACTTCTATGTCGGCCCTGGGGTCGATCCGGTTGGCCACATGGATGACGTTGTTGTCTTCGAAGCAACGCACCACATGGGCGATGGCATCTGTCTCGCGGATGTTAGCCAGAAACTGGTTGCCCAGGCCTTCGCCTTTGGACGCGCCGGCTACCAGGCCGGCAATATCCACAAACTCCATGGTAGTGGCGACTTCCCGCTCTGGCTTGACGATCTCGGCGATCCTGGTTTGGCGCGGGTCCGGTATAGGCACCACACCAGCGTTGGGCTCGATGGTGCAGAAGGGAAAGTTCTCGGCGCCGATGCCGGCTTTGGTCAGGGCATTGAACAGGGTGGACTTACCCACATTGGGCAGGCCGACGATTCCGCAATTGAAACCCATAAGAGATTCCTGTCTTTGTTAATAGCTGTTGATAGCTGTTGGCAGCTCAGGCTGCGCTAAAACTGTGTAATCGGGTCATCGCCTTGGTGCCATCCCCACTCAACAACAGGGGCAGGGCGGCGAGGGCCTCATCGATGCACGCGTCCATACGCGCGCGGTCTACCTGTGAAGGAGCGCCCAGTACATAACCGGTTACCCTGGAGGCATGGCCCGGGTGGCCGATACCAATACGCAGGCGATAAAAATCCTTGTTGTTGCCCAGGGCCGGTACGATATCCCGCAGGCCGTTGTGTCCACCGTGACCGCCGCCGCGCTTAAAGCGAGCGGTGCCCGGCGGGATGTCCAGTTCATCGTGGGCCACAAGGATTTCCTCAGGCGTTATTTTGAAGAACCCGGCCATGGCCGCGACGGCCTTGCCGCTGCGGTTCATAAAGGTCGTGGGAATTAACAGACGCAGGTCGTGGCCAGACAGGGTAACCCGTCCGGCCAGGCCGAAAAACTTTGATTCCGCCTGCAGTGATGTACCACACTGCCTGGTCAGTTCTTCAACGAAATCGGCACCCGCGTTATGGCGTGTGCCCCGGTATTCGCTACCGGGGTTGCCCAATCCAACAATCAGTTTGATGGCTGTCAAGGTGAATACCGGTGGCCGGTGAGATCCTGCAGCGAGGATTACTCCTCGCTGTCGCCCTCTGCTTTTTCTTCACTCTCCGCGTCATCAGCTTCTTCTGCATCTGCCTCATCGAGATCTTCATCATGGCCTTTGGGCGCCATAACAGAAGCGACTGCCAGGTCGTGATCTTCACCCAGGGCCAGGGCCATGGAGGTCACGTTTTCGGGCAGGGTGATGTCCGACAAGTGAACAATCTGGCCTGTTTCAATCTCGAGCATATCCACTTCGATGTACTCGGGGATATCCGCGGGCAGACACTGTATTTCGATGTCAGTGGTCTGGTGCTGGATCATGCCACCCTCTACTTTTACACCGTGGCAGGTGTCTTCATTCAGGAAGTGAATCGGTACGTGAACCTTGATCAGTACCTTGTCGTCTACACGCATAAAGTCGGCGTGCATGACGCTGTCTTTGGCGGGGTGACGCTGCAGATCCTTGAGGATGGCTTTCTCTTTGCCCTTGCCGACTTTGATGGTCAGTACCTGGGAGTAGAAAGCCTCATTTTCCAGCGCTTTTTCCAGATCCTTGCGGATCAGGGTCAGGGGCTGGGGGTCCTTTTCGCCACCGTAGATAATGGCCGGGACCAGGTCGGCGAGACGACGCAGGCGGCGGCTCGCACCTTTCCCCATGTCCTCGCGTACTTCTGCGTTCAGTTCAAATTGGTCAGACATTGTCGTGACTCCTTTGATAAGTCATTACAGCCCCTGCGACCGGCGCCGTAATGAGTTGGTGTATACGCTGCCCTTTATTGGAACAACGCGCTAATTGATTCCTCGTTGGCGACCCTGCGCATGGACTCAGCCAGCAGGTCGGCAATCGTGAGTTGGCGAATCTTGTTCATTGCCTTCGCTTCCTCACTCAAAGGAATCGTGTCTGTTACTATCAGCTCATCGAGCTGGGAACTCTGCAGATTGTTCAGGGCGTTACCCGACAGCACCGCGTGTGTACAGTAGGCGACAACCTTCGCCGCGCCTCTCTCTTTCAGTGCGTCTGCGGCCTTGCACAGAGTGCCGGCGGTATCGACCATGTCGTCCACCAGCTGGCAGGTGCGGTTTTCCACTTCCCCGATCAGGTTCATCACCTGGGCTTCATTGGGGCCGGGGCGACGCTTGTCGATGATCGCCAGGTCGGCCTCATTCAGCTGTTTGGCGATCGCCCGTGCTCTTACAACCCCGCCTATGTCGGGGGACACCACCATCAGGTTGTCGTATGTACAGGCCTGAATATCGTCATTCAATACCGGTGAACCGTAGACGTTGTCTACCGGACAGGTAAAGAAGCCCTGAATCTGCTCTGCGTGCAGATCTACCGTCAATACCCGGTCAACCCCAACGGTCACCATCATGTCCGCTACAACTTTGGCGGTGATGGGCACCCGCGAAGAACGCACGCGTCGGTCCTGGCGGGCGTAGCCGAAATAAGGTACTACCGCGGTGATGCGAGCGGCTGACGCCCGGCGCAGGGCATCGATCATTACGATCAATTCCATCAGGTTGTCGTTGGTCGGTGCGCAGGTGGACTGCAGGACGAATACGTCCTTGCCCCGCACATTCTCGTTCAGCTCGACGGCGATCTCGCCGTCACTGAATTTTCCGACATTTGCCTTACCCAAAGACAAATACAGCCTGCTGGCGACTTTCTGTGCCAGTTCCGAGTTGGCGTTACCGGTAAAGACCATCATTTTTGAGGACACGGTGACCTGCCTGTGGATCATTTGTGGTGAAACTTTTTTACGTATGCGGATTATGCGATACGTGTCTTGGTATATCGCCCTGTCGCCGCTTTGCGGCTCCGTCCAAACGCCTTTGGCATTTGTCGAACCTTACGGTTCAAATCCTGCCATTCAGCATTGGTGCTCCGGATCACCAGTTTTTGAACTGGTAGATCGGAGGCTTTTTGTATGGCTGGGGCGGCAGGATTCGAACCTGCGAATGCTGGGATCAAAACCCAGTGCCTTGCCGCTTGGCGACGCCCCAATCAATCTGTCGGGTCAGACTAAAGCCTTTAGTATTGGCGACTCGTTCACACCCTGCGTTACGATCCCCGCCCAATTGTGTGGCAGTTGTCGCTGGGCGGCCCTGGCTTCTGATGCAGTGCTGAAGCTGGCGAATACACACGCCCCGGTTCCAGTCAGTCTGGCCTCTCCGAAATTTGCCAACCATTTCAATGCCTTATCGACCTCGGGGTAGAGGTGCCTGACAAGTTGCTGGCAGTCGTTTCGAGAGCCTCCCTCAAAAAAGGACGCCATTTTGATGGGCGGGGAGTTGCGTGTCAATTGCTGGTGGGAAAATATTTCCGAGGTGGATACATGACAATCAGGCACAAGAATGAAAAACCACTGCTCGGGGAGGTCAATTGGGGTGAGAATTTCGCCAATTCCCTCCGCCCAGGCCGTGCGAGCACCGACAAACACGGGGACATCGGCGCCCAATTCGCCGGCCCGTGTCTGCAGTTCTGTCGGCGCCATATTCAGACCCCACAGGTGGTTCAGGGCCAGCAGGGTGGTGGCGGCGTTGGAGCTGCCCCCGCCAAGACCGCCACCAGCCGGAATGTGCTTGTTCAGGGTGATATGTGCGCCCAGTGACCCCTGCTGGAGCAAGCGGGCGGCCCGGATAATGAGGTTTTCCTCTACCGGGATATCCAGGTCGATGCTATCGAGGGTGATTGTGCCACTGCGGTTAGGGGTGAAATGCAATTGGTCCCCCCAGTTCAGAAGCTGAAACAGGGTCTGGAGCTGGTGGTAGCCGTCGGGCCTACGGCCTGTAATGTGCAGGAAAAGGTTGAGCTTGGCTGGCGACAGCAGGCTGAGAGTGGCAGTCATCAGCTGGGCTGGGCTTGCCAGTCG
>QNFR01000148.1 GCA_003646405.1 Gammaproteobacteria bacterium | reverse complement strand
TTGCTCAGTACCACCGCCTCCCTGGCAAAGGGAAGGTCATCGCACTGTTCTGCAAGGGGTAGAGCAACAGGTAGGGCGGCTGAGTCATCCATGACTACTGTTATACCGGGAAAACGTACGTGTGTCCCGTACTTTTTCCGAATTGGCCTAAAAAGGCCTATGGGGAGGCCGAATATTTACGATTTAAGGGGTCACTATGTATACTCAATAACGGCTGTGCTACGTTTTATTACAAGTTGCACAGAGGCCCATTCAGACACTTCTTTAACACTCACTCAGATTGACCCACACATACTCACCCAAATTGACCCACCCCGGTATTAGCCACCGCGCCGCTCACCATTTCTGACCCACACCTTAGTCTCCTTAATTTGCTGATGTAGGCCTCTGGGCCAAGACTCTCGGAATCAATTTCAATCGAAGAGAGACCTGGTATGGAAAAGAGGCGTTGTCCGGCTTGCCATAAACTCTTTCATCCCCGCCCCCAATCCCCCGGGCAAACGTTCTGCTCCGGCGCCCCCTGCCAGCGGGAGCGCAAGCGCCGCTGGCAGAAGGCCCGGCGAGCGGCCGATCCGGACTACCGGGACAACGATGTCCAGGCCAGCCGACTGTGGCGCCACCGGCATCGAGACTATTGGCGTGCGTATCGCCGCAATCACCCTCAGTCGGTGATCCGCAACCGGATAAAACAGCGTGAACGTGACCGGGCCAAACGGCTATCCGCACCCCGGCCAGTGCTGCCACCGCCAACACCTCATCTTGCCAATGAGGACGCGTCAACCCGTCCTTTTTCAGTGGAAACAGGCACTTACCGCATGATTCCTGTCACGCGCAATGATCTTGTAAATGAGAACGCGTGGCTGGTGAAAATTGCTTTATTATCATGAGCTTAAAGTGGTTTTAGTGTCATCTTGCAAATGAGGACTTCATCGCCAGAAGGCGATAAGGCGCGTAGGGTGGCAGACATGAAGACGTTTAACAGCCAAACCCTGGAAGCGGATCTGCACCGTCTGGACCTGCGCTTCGCCACCCTGCGGATACGTCAACCCCGGCTGGTCGACCGACTGTCCCGCTCGATCGAGCAAAACGGGCAATTGGTGCCGCTGGTGGTGGTCGCCGAGCGGGATCGCTGGGTGCTGATCGATGGCTACCTGCGCATTGAAGCCCTGCGCCGCTTGGCGCGCGATACCGTTCGGGTGGAATTGTGGGACTGCCCCCTCGCTCAAGCCCTGCTGATTATCCTGGTGCGTGTTCAGGGGCGCACCTGGGAAGCGATCGAGGAAGGGGCGGTCATCCGGGAGCTGACCACGCGATTTGAACTGCCCCAGCGGGAGGTGGCCCGCCAAACCGGCCGGGATGTGAGTTGGGTCAACCGGCGCCTGAGCCTGGTGCAGGCCCTGCCCGAGGCGTTGTTGACGGCCATCTGCCGGGGCGAACTCTCCACCTGGGCTGCCAGCCGGGTACTGGCCCCGTTGGCGCGCGCCAACAACGACCATGCACAGACACTGCTCAGTGCCCTGCAGCACGACCCGCTCTCCACCCGTGAATTGAACATCTGGTATCAACACTATCAAAAGGCCAACCAGCAGAGCCGGAAACGCATGCTGGCACAGCCGCGCCTGTTTTGTCAGGCCCTGCAGGCGCAGGATCAGGACCGGGCGGCCAATGCATTGCGTGCGGGACCGGAAGGGGCCTGGCTGGCGGAGTTGAAACGCCTCACCGAGCGCCTGCGTGGACTGAACAAGCAGGTGCCGCTGGTCTTTGCGGGGGGCCTGCAAACGGCGTCGCTACAACGGGCCTGGTTGGTGATGAAAACTCTGATTCAGACAGTGGACGAGACACTGGCGAGGTATACTGATCATGATAGCCCCGGACATTCGAGAAGCGATTCTGGCCCTGCACCGCAAGGGCACCCCGGTACGCAAGATTGCCCGCCTGCTGAAGATCTCACGCAACAGCGTGCGCCGGGCGATACGCCAACCGCCGCCACCCACCGGCGAGACGGAACCGGCGATGCCACCGCAACTGCTGGCCCCCCTCAAAGAAACCTTTGTGCGCTGTGAAGGCAACGTCGTGCGGGTCCGGGAGGTCCTCGCGGCGGAGCATGAGACCCATGTCGCCTACAGCACCCTGACCCGTTGGGTGCGCGAAGCCGATTTGCGGGCGCCGAAACAGCGTGCGGGACAATATCACTTTGGTCCGGGGGAGGAGATGCAGTTCGATACCTCGCCGCATCGGGTCAAGCTGAGTAATCACGGCGTCAAGGCCCAGTGTGCCTCCCTGGTACTGGCCTATTCCCGGCGCATCTTCATTCGCTACTTCCCGTGCTTCACCCGCTTTGAGGCCAAGGCTTTTTTGCTCGAGGCGCTGTGCTTTATGGACGGCAGCGCCGCTCGCTGCATGATCGATAACAGCAATGTGGTGGTGGCCTCGGGCAGTGGCGCGGAGGCGGTGATGGCCCCGGAGATGGTGGCCTTCGGGCAGATCTACGGCTTTAAATTTGTCGCGCATGCCATCGGCGATGCCAACCGCAGTGCCCGGGTGGAGCGGCCATTTTACTATGTCGAGAAGAACTTCCTGGCGGGACGTCGCTTCAGTTCCTGGGACGACCTGAACGCCCAGGCCCGGACCTGGTGTGAGCGTACCGCCAATCAAAAACACAAACGCGCCCTCGGCATGAGTCCACAGGCCGCTTATGTTCTGGAGAAACCGGCGCTGCTGCCGCTACCGGCGTATCTGCCCCCGGTCTATCAGGCCTTCGCCCGTATCGTCGATGTCGAGGGGTACGTCTTCCTCGAGACCAACCGGTATTCGGTTCCCGAGCGGCTGATCGGGAAAAAGGTCGAGGTGTACAAATACCTGGAACAGGTAAAGGTCCTGTTCCGACACCGGGTGATGGCCGAGCATCCCCGGTTAGTGGGCAAGCGCTTTGGACAACACACCCTCAAGGCCCATCGCCGGCCCCAAAGGCGTCAGGCCTATCAGGGCCCTTCCGAGGAAGAGCGGCAATTGTGCGGGGAGACGGCGGCATTGAACCACTATGTCGCCGAGCTGAAAAAGCGCAGCCCCGGGCGTGGCGTGTCGCGCCTGCGCCGACTGTTGGCGATGCGCCGGACCTACCCCCGCCAGGCCTTTTTGGGGGCCATCGACACCGCCCTCCAGTACGGCCTGTACGATCTGCCCCGGCTGGAACACCTGATCCTGGAGCGCGTGGCCGGTGACTTCTTCCAAATCACCCTGGATGATGATGAGGAGATTGAGTGATGCATGAAAAACTCCGGGAAATCCTGCAGGAACTGCACCTGCAGGGGATGAGCGATGTCCTCGACAAGATACTGGAACAGGCCGAGAAAGCGGCCACCCCGGCGGCCGACATCCTCTATCGCCTGGCGCTTGAAGAGCGGCGGGTGCGGCAGGAAAAAAGCCTGGCCAATCGTCTCAAACAGGCCCGGATGCCCTGGGACTGGACCCTGGAAAGCTTCCCCTTCGCCCGGCAGCCCGGGGTCAATGAAACCCAGATCAGGACACTCGCCGGCCTGGACTTTGTCCGCCGCGCCCAAAATCTGGTCTTTATCGGGCCACCCGGCACCGGCAAATCCGGTCTGGCCTGCGGCTTGCTGCGCCAGGCCTGCTTTGACGGTTATCGCTGTCGCTTCTACGACGCCCAGGCCTTGCTGGATGAACTCTACGCTTCACTGGCCGACCGCAGTACCCCCCGGCTGCTCAAACGCCTGAGCAATTACGACGTCCTTCACATTGACGAGATTGGCTATCTGACGCTGCGCCCGGAACAGGTCAACGCCTTCTTCAAACTGATGGAACTGCGTTACGCTCGAAAAACAACGATCTTGACGACAAATCTTGACTAACCTGACTGGTATGACCTGTTCAAACGCAAGCCGTTGGTCGATGCACTCCTGGATCGACTACGCCATCACTGTATCACCGTGCGGATTGATGGGCCTTCACTGCGTGTGCCGGAAGAACCTGACCCGCAGACACCAGGCAAGCCTGCGGAACCGGAAGAACCGGAAGAACATTGAGAGCAGACAATGAATAAACCACCGCCCCTGAATCCAGCCTTCTCCCCTGATTTGTCAGATGAAGCTGCCTATGAGATTGCCGAGTTTTTAGAGGCGCTGAGCTTCGCCTTTGATGAACACTACTACGGGCAGATCCGGCGCCATCGGCGGGCCATTCATCCCAGGCGAAGTGATCTGGTTGATCCGCCTGGAGAAGAAGGTCCATTTTAGCTCAGGAACTCCTTCTGCGGATTGCCGGCTGACTCCCACCCCTCGTCAAAATACGCCAACCGACCACACGACATCCCTGTCTGACCTTCTCCGGCTACCCCGCCCACTGTCAAACAACTGCGCATCCGGTGGGTCAATTATTTTGAGCATAACCGGGTCAGGTTTTGTTAGCGTTAAAGGACATAGTGCTATTTTGAAAAAATTGCGCGATTTGGAGGGTTGAGGGCTACAATTTGACCGTAATGCTATGTCGAACGGGCTCAGATGCCCTGACAGCTCGGATTTCCCGGCTAAACGCTCCTGGCAGCCGCTGAAAGCGCCATTTGACAAACATTCTTAACGTTGATCTGTAAGTTATTGATATTACTTGTAAACATACTTTTTCTTGAAGATAAGCTGTTGATTTTTAAGACAATGCTTAGCGGAACGTTTTGCACGCCCCAGCCCCGCTGGCGACCATAGCGGCCTGTTCATGGTTTGGCTGGTGGGGACTGTTGGGATTGATAGCCACTCCAGCATGTTCGGAATGGCCGCGTGGTTGGACTATAAGACGAACTATGAATGACAGTGGAGATTTTGTTTTGGGCAGCAGTTACTTCGCCTATCTGTGCCATCAGACCGGTCTCTATAGCCAGTCCTTTCAAGGATGGCGAGGGATCATGAATGATACAACAGGCTAGCTTATAATGACTCTATCCTCACCATAGTTCAGCACTACTACAAATTTTCGAGCATTTGACGGCACTCGTTACCGACCGTGCCGGCGATATCTAGTATCTCAGCGTAAAAACCCTCGCCGCCTAGTACGTCCCAATAGTCGCTTCCGATGAGAACGGAGGGGTCTGAATGGAAGTCAAAAATACCCATTGGCGGGCCCCAGCTATAATCATCTCGATGGTCACCGTAGGGATTGTAATAAAGGCCAAAGTACACATTACTATCTGGGTCATGTAATTTGAGTTTGAGCAAATCACGTTTTGCCTCTGCGGTCTGATCAATGTTCGGCTTTACGGTTTTTATACT
>QNFR01000147.1 GCA_003646405.1 Gammaproteobacteria bacterium | reverse complement strand
ATATGTTGGATAAACTGGAACAATTGCCGGCCGACCCCATTCTCGGTCTGGCCGCCGTGTGCCGGGCGGATCGCAACCCGCAAAAGGTTGATCTCACCGTCGGTATCTACATGGATGAGCAGGGCGTGTGCCCGGTATTCGAGGCGGTGCAGCAGGCACAGCGCGCTCTGATCGGAGAAGAAATCAGCAAGGCCTATATTCCTCCCGCGGGAGACGAAGCCTTCAATCGGGGTCTGCAGCGCCTGGTCCTTGGGAGTGACAGTCCGGCCCTGGCCGATGGCCGGGTAGGCAGTGTCCAGACTCCGGGTGGTTGCGGCGCCCTGCGCATCGGCGCGGAGATCATCAACGCGGCGACCACTGGCGCGCGAGTGTGGGTCAGCGACCCCACCTGGCCGGTACACATCCCCCTGCTGGGCAGTGTCGGGCTCAACTTCGAGACGTATCGCTACTATGAACCGGCCGGTCACGGGGTGGATTTTGATGGCATGGTGGCCGACCTGAAAGCGGCGGCAGCGGGTGACGTGGTGCTGTTGCACGGCTGTTGCCACAACCCCTGCGGTGCGGATCTCTCCCTGCAACAGTGGGGTGTGATCGCCGATATGGCGGAGCGGCAGGGTTTTATGCCGTTTATTGATATTGCCTACCAGGGGCTGGGGGATGGCCTGGATCAGGACGCGGCCGGCCTGCGCCTGCTGGTGTCGCGCTTGCCCGAGGTCATCATTGCCGCGTCCTGCTCCAAAAATATGGGCCTGTACCGGGAGCGCACCGGGGCTGCCATTTTTGTCTGTCGCGACGGTGAAAATGCCCGGGCCCTGGTCAGCCAGGGCCTGGTAGCGGCGCGTCGGGTGTATTCCATGCCACCGGCACACGGCGCACTGCTGGCCGGGCGCATCCTGTCAGATGATTTGCTGGGTAAGCTGTGGCGCACCGAGCTGGCGGGCATGTGCGTACGCATTAACGAGCTGCGCAGCGCGTTGGTGCAAAAGCTGCAAACCGTCAGTGATAGGGATTTCAGTTTTATCCAGCGGGAAAAAGGTATGTTCTCCTTTCTGGGACTCACTGCGGACCAGACCCGTCGCCTGCGGGAGGAGTACAGTGTCTATATGCTGGACTCATCGCGCATCAATGTGGCGGGCGTCAACGCGAGTAATATTGATTACCTGGCAGATGCTGTAGCCGGGGTGCTTTAGTGTGAAATGGCGCTGTAGGTAGCTGCTTTCGGGAGTTTTTTACCTTGCAAAGGCATGGGGTGCTAACTGAGCAAGGCAAAAAACTCCCGAAAGCGGCGGGACGTATCCGCCGCCCCTGAGAATGCCATTTTAGCCTTCCCCTTCAAGTTCCGCCCAGCGTTCGAAGACGGCCTCGAGCTCCGCCTGTACACTGGCAAGTTCGCCCAGGGTTTTCTCTGTCTCAGAGTGATTCTCCTGGTAGAACTCCGGTTGGGAAATTCTTGTTTCCAGTTCCTGCTGGCGCTGCTCCAGTTGCTCAATCATTGCCGGCAAACTGTCCAGCACACGCTGGTCTTTGTAAGACAGTTTGCGCTTTTTCGCGGGAGCGGCGCTGGCGACGGTCGCGTCTTCCGGCGCGATTCGGGAAGTCATGGTAGCGGATTGCTCGACGCTGTCCAGCAAGCGCCCACCCCGGGCCACCCAGTCGCTGTAGCCGCCGGCCTGCTCGCTGACCACGCCGTCGCCCTCCAGTACCAGTAGGCTGGTTACCACATTGTCCATAAAGTCCCGATCGTGGCTTACCAGTAACACGGTGCCGTCGAAAGTCAGCAGGATTTCTTCCAGCAGCTCCAGGGTTTCGATATCCAGGTCGTTGGTGGGTTCGTCCAGTACCAGCAGGTTGGCGGGCTTGCTGAACAGCCTGGCCAGTATGGCCCGGTTCTGCTCCCCGCCGGACAGAGCCTTTACCGGTGTTCTCACCCGCTGCGGGCTGAACAGGAAATCGCCCAGGTAGGAAATGGCATGGCGGCGTTTGCCGTTGATCTCGATGAAGTCCTGGCCACCGCAAACATTGTCTATCAGGTTCTTTTCCGGGTCCAACTGCTCCCTGAGTTGGTCGGAGTAGGCCACCTCCAATTTACTGCCGAAAGTTACCGAGCCCTCATCAGGCTGCAGTTGCCCCAACAGAATTTTTACCAGGGTGGACTTACCGGCCCCGTTGGGCCCAACGATACCTACCCGGTCTCCCCGTTGGATGATGGTGGAGAAGTTCTGCAGGATGATTTGTTCGCCAAAACGCTTGCTCACGCCCTTTAGCTCGGCGACTATTTTGCCCGATTGTCCAGCCTCTTCGACGGCGAAACTAGCGCTGCCTGTTCGCTCACGGCGACTCTGGCGCTCGTCGCGCATGGCTTTCAGCGCGCGTACGCGGCCTTCGTTACGGGTGCGGCGGGCCTTGATGCCCTGGCGAATCCACACTTCTTCCTGGGCCAGCTTCTTGTCGAACAGTTTGTTGGCCCGCTCCTCGGCTTGCAGTTCCTGCTCCCGGTGGCGCAAAAAACCCTGGTAGTGGCCCTGCCACTGGGTCAGGTGTCCCCGATCAAGCTCGGCGATACTGCTGGCCACGTTCTGCAGGAAGCGCCGGTCGTGGGTAATAAGAATGATCGCCCCCGGAAAATTGACCAACTGCTCCTCCAGCCAGCGTATGGCGGGTATATCCAGATGGTTGGTGGGCTCGTCCAGCAACAGTATGTCGGGCTGGCTGACCAGTGCCTGGGCCAAAGCAACGCGGCGGCGCCAGCCCCCGGATAGCTCTCCCATGGACGCCTCGGCGGGGAGCTGCAACTGGCTGATGGTGGTTTCCACCCGTTGCTGTAGTCGCCAACCGTCGGCGGCTTCAAGCTGATGTTGCACCCGGGCCAGGTGCTCCATGTCGGCGGGTGGGTCGGCCTGTAACAGCTGGTGGTACTCACTCAACAGGCGGCCCGCATCGGCCAGCCCGGCGGCGACCGCATCGTAGACCGAGAGGTCGTCTGCCTCGGGCAGGGTTTGCAGGAGGCGCGCAATGCGTACCCCGGGTCGCACCCAGCGCTCGCCGGAATCCGGCGACAGCTCGCCCGCCAGGAGCTTTAGCAAGGTGGTTTTGCCCGCGCCATTGCGCCCCAGTAGACCCAGTTTCTCCCCCCGGGTAATACTCAGGCTGATATCGTCCAGCAGAACCTGGGTGCCGTATTGCAGGTGAACTGAGTCGAGTCGTAATAGAGGCATGGGCGAAAGGGCTGTGAGTTTAGTGGAGGCGCATTCTACGCTAGTGTGCCGCTATGAATAAAGCACACATTCAGCACGGTACAATACACTGGCGGGTGAGGTGCTGGCCACTTTCCTGCAACAAGGTTAAAGTGTGAGCAGAGCGGGGTTGCGGTCGCCCTGGCTGTCGGGGCGGATGAATGTCGAGGAACAAACAATGTTGAGAGTGCTGGCTTTACTGGTGCTTTTGGTCGCCAATACTGCCTGGGGTCAGGATGTGGATTCGACCGTGACCGGAGCGCAGCTGGATGCGGCCGTCAAAAATATTTCAGAGAGCTTGCCCGCGGACGACCCGCAGCGGGAATCCATGCTCAAGTTTTACAGTGATACCCGTGCGGCCCTGCTGCGAATCAAACAGTATAAAAAAGCCCGCGAAAACTTCGCTCAGGCCCGCGCCAATGCCGCGGCGCAAGCCCAGTCAATACAGGAGGAGCTGTCTGGGTCCCGCGATGCACCAGAGCAGGACGACAAGGCAGTAGCCTCCGCCTCATTGCAAGAGCTGGAGCAAATGATCCAGGTCGACAAGGCGGAGCTGGATGCCAAGGGAGGGCAGCTGGCGGACATCCGGGCTGATATAGATGCCATGCCGGGCCGCCCCGCTGAGATTCGCCAGCGTGTCACGGAACTGGTAGGGCTGTCGACCAAACTGGAGTCGCAGCTGGGCTTGATGAACAAGAAGGTAGAGGCCGGTAGTGAGGATGAGGCTCGCGTTTGGCTGGCACAGGCGCGACTCGCCAGCGCGGATATGGAAAAGAGTGCACTGGATGAGGAATTGTTGAGTCTACCCATGCGGTTGGACTTGCTCAAGGCGCAACTCGATCAAACCCGCTTCGACACCGATGTACTGAAAAAGCGTATACAAACAGAGGAACAGCGCGCCGCTGAATTGCGCCAGGGTAAAGCCGTCCAGGCACGCGCTAAAGCGGAACGGGTGCTGGCTCAAACCGAGGGGAAGCATGAGTTGGTACAGAAGTTGGCGGATAGAAACGCTGAGCTCACCGCGTCTTTTGTCGAGCTCGGCGACGCCATCAAGGATATCCATGAGCGTGAAAGCTTCGCCAGAAATCGCGCGGATCAGCTCGAGACTGATCTGAAATCAATTGAGCGCAAGCTGCATATAGTGGGAATGACCGCGGCTGTGGGTGAAATCCTGCGCGAACAGCAGGCCCAGTTGCCAGGACGCCGTGAGTCCCAAAAGGCAATATCCACTATTGCTGATGACATAACGAAATCCAGCATGCGGCAGGTCGAGCTGGAAGATGAGCGGCGCCAGTTGCGCAATGAGGGAAAATATATCGCTCAGCTGGTGCAGGGGCTGGATGCGCCGATCGTGGCCCTGATCAACGACGACCTGGCTGAATTGGCAAGCAATCGCCACGAGTCGATGCGCCAGGCGGTGGATCTAGAAAATACCTATGCCATGGCCCTGGGCGACCTGGACTTTACATTGCGCCGCTACACGGGGGTGGTCGATCAATATCGCGGCTTCATTTCAGAGCGTCTGCTGTGGATTCCCTCCCGTGGGACGCTTTCCGTGTTCCGCGGGGGTGGATTTCCAGCCCAGGTGGCGGAGGTGTTCGCTCCGGGCCGATGGCTTCGTGTATTGCAGAACTTGCCGGGGGAAATAGCGCGACAGCCGTTAACCTCTGTGGCGATACTTTTGGTACTGATTCTGGTTTATTTTAGCCCTCTGTTGTACAGGCGACTGGTCGCCACCGGGCAGTATGTCGGCTACGTACGTACCGATCACTTTTCCAGCACTATGCGCGCTCTGGGTCTGTCACTGCTGTTGTCACTGAAATGGCCCATGTTGTTGTCCACCGTCGCCTGGCTGTTTGAGATGCAGGACAGAGAATCGGAATTGGCCATGGCCTTGTATATGGCGTCGGTGCGCACGGCGATTTATTTTTGGGGGCTTGAATTCCTGCGCATGACCCTTCTCCCCAAAGGCCTTGTTGATGCGCACTTCCGTTGGCCGGCAAAACGTACGGCCACACTCTGTCGCCGCATCGCCAGATTGGAGCAAACGTTTCT
>QNFR01000146.1 GCA_003646405.1 Gammaproteobacteria bacterium | reverse complement strand
TGTGGGAGACAATGTCGGCGATATCGCCGGTATGGGCTCGGATATTTTCGAATCCTACTGCGGTGCCATGATCGCCTGTATCGCCATTGCCTCGACCATGACCATCGCTACCCGGGAAGGAATGATGTTCCTCCCACTGGCGTTGGCGAGTATCGGTCTTGTGGCATCGGTATGTGGCATTCTGGTGGTACGCATGCGCTCCGCATCCGCTCCCGAAGCGGCACTGCGCACCGGCACAATGCTGGCGCCGGTTATATTTGTCGCTATTGCCTGGTTCATGATGGACGGCATGGGGCTGGATAGAAATGTCTGGTGGTCGGTAGTTAGTGGTGCGGTAGGCGGTGTATTCATCGGCTTGATTACCGAGTACTACACTGGCGGTGCCCCGGTAAAGAAAATCGCCAAATCTGGCGAGACGGGTCCAGCCACCGTGATGATCACGGGTCTTGCGGTGGGTATGCAGTCGGTCGTGTTGCCGGTACTGTTTCTCGCGGGCATCATCTATGTCTCCACCGAGCTATCCGGCTTGTATGGTGTTGGCATCGCGGCGGTGGGCATGCTGTCTACCGTGGGTATTACCATGGCAATCGACGCCTACGGTCCGGTGGCAGACAATGCCGGTGGCATCGCCGAAATGGCGGGCATGGGCGAAGAGACGCGCAAGATTACCGATGGCCTGGACGAAGTGGGTAATACCACAGCTGCTATCGGCAAGGGTTTTGCCATTGGTGCCGCAGCACTGGCGGCACTGGCAATTATTGCAGCCTTTGTTGAAACCGTGCAGGTGAACAACGCAGACTTCTCGCTGGAGATAACCAATCCCATTGTGCTGGTCGGTATGTTTATCGGCGGCACCATTCCTTTCCTTATCGCCGCTATTACCATGACGGCGGTGGGTGAGGCGGCGTTTGAAATGATCAATGAGATTCGCCGTCAATTCAGGGAAATTCCAGGGCTGCTGGAAGGTAAGGCTGAGCCCGATACGGCACGTTGTGTTGATATCGCCACAACCGCTGCCTTGCGTCGTATGATTTTACCCGGCGTTATCGCGGTTGGCTCTCCAATTGTTGTAGGCTTTGGCCTGGGCGCCGCATCCCTGGGTGGTATGCTGGCAGGTGCCTTGCTGGCCTGTGTTCTTATGGCTCTGATGATGGCTAATGCCGGTGGCGCATGGGATAACGCGAAGAAGTTTGTCGAGAAGGGTAACCTTGGCGGCAAGGGTTCAGATACTCACACGGCGGTTGTTGTAGGTGATACCGTGGGTGACCCCTTCAAGGATACCTCTGGTCCTGCGATGAATATCCTGATCAATGTGATGGCTATCGTCAGCCTGGTGATTGCACCGCTGCTTTGATTTATTGGCTGTAGGGCCGAATTTATTCGGCCCTACATTTCCCCAGGCTGGGATAGCTCAATAACCAGGCTTTCCAGATTGTCCCAGGGCTTGCCATCGGCGAAGCCCTTTATGCTGCCGTCTGCGGCGCTGGCCAGCTCCATCATATTAAACAGCGAACTTGCATCGTGGCGAGAGCATGCGCCCTGCATCAGTGATATGCGATTATTCCAGACACGCTGGCTGCGCAGCGCCTGCTGGATGTTCTGTCCCTTGTCACAGGCGGCCTGCACGCTTTGAATTGTGTGAATTTCCCGGGACAGGGCCCACAGCACAACCGTTGCTTCGGTGCCTTCGGCCCGCAGCCCGTGGAGCATGCGCAGGCTGGAGCTGGCGTTACCGCCCAGGGCACAGTCGACCATTTCAAATAGATTGTAGCGGGCGTTGTCGGATACGGCCTCGGTAACCGCCTGTGCGGTAATATTCGAATCGCTGACCAGCAGTTTCAGTTTTTCCACTTCCTGCACCGCTGCCAGTAAATTACCTTCCACCCGGTCACACAGAAGTTGCAGGGCATCCCGGTCAATGCTCATGCCGGCATTTGCAACACGCTGCTGCAGCCAGTGGGGCAGGTCTCGTGCACCGATGGGCCAGATTTGAATAATGCCGCCATCCTTGTCCAGGGTTTTAATCCATTTACTGTTCATGGATTGCTTGTCAATTTTGCCGGCAATAATCAGCAATACATCGTCGGGGCCCGCGAGCTCTACATAAGAGCACAGTGCCTTGCTGCCGGCGGCACCGGGTTTGCAGCTGGGCATGCGCAGTTCTACAAGTTTGCGCTCTGAAAACAGGGACATGCTGGTTGCACTGCCCAGAATGTCCTGCCAGTCGAAGGACTTTGGGCTGGTGTCGATGACTTCCCGCTCGCTGCAGCCCTGTTTACGGGCGTGTTGGCGGATCAGGTCACTGGCTTCCTGGACAAGCAGGGGCTCGTCCCCACTCACCACATAGATCGGTAGTAGTTGTTGCTCCAGATGGCTGGCGAGTTGCTCCGGGCGCAGGCGCATTACTGGGTGCTGGCTGCAAAAAAACTGATGCGCCGCATCATTTGCTGAACCAGTTCAGTACGCATTTCGGATCTGAGGATGCGAACCTCCTCGGCTTTACCCACCACGTTACGCGGATCATTTTCCATTTGCTTGATAACAGAGGCCTGGCTTAACTCCATGACTGCCGCGCCCTGTGAATCCAATACAGAGAAATTGGTGGATAATGTGAGCTCAAACTCCGCCGCACGTGCGGCGGCGTTGAGGGAAAGGTTACGCTGTTTGAATTGCTCGGGTCCGAGTTTTATTGCGTAGTTGGCCTCTTGTTTGTCCACCCAGGTAACACCGTTGGCACTAAAGGTCGATTGTAGCTCTCGACTCAGCTCACCATTGGGGTTTCCCGTAATCAGGTGCATATTGCGCCAGGACTCGGGCAAGTTAGTGCCCCCGCTGCCACGCAATTGAAAACCGCAGGCGCTCAGGAGAGATAAAAGGCCAAGAACCAGAACATAAGTGATTTGACGTGATTTATGCATGACCGTGATTCTTTCCATTGCTTAGGTTAGTCGTAAATCAGTTAGCGACAATATTAACCAATTTTCCGGGTACCACAATAACTTTGCGCACGGTAACACCCTCGAGAAAGCGCTGTACGTTGTTTTGTTCCACGGCCAGGGCGCTGACAGTATCTTTATCGGCGTCGGCAGCAACCGTCATTTTGGCCCGGACCTTGCCGTTAACCTGAACGACGATCTCGATAGTATCGCGGGTGAGCGCCGACTCATCTACTGCCGGCCAGGGGGCATTCATGACATCGCCTGTGCCGCCCAGTAGTGGCCAGAGATGGTGGCAGATGTGAGGAACAATAGGGCAAAGCATCAGTACCACAGCGTGCAGGCCCTCCGCTATTACTGCGCGACTGTGTTCATTACTCTTATCGAGTTTCGCCAGTTCGTTGCACAGCTCCATAATTGCCGCGATGGCAGTATTAAACGTCTGCCGGCGGCCAAAATCATCGCTCACCTTGGCGATTGTTTCATGGGTTTTACGCCGCGCCGCTTTTTGCATCTCATCCAGGCTATTGATGTCTAAATCGATAACATCTCCACCTTGCAGGTGGGTTGCTGCCAGCTTCCATACCCGCTTGAGGAAACGGTTTGCGCCCTCTACACCAGAATCAGACCACTCCAGCGATTGCTCAGGAGGCGCGGCGAACATACTGAACAAGCGCACAGTATCGGCACCGTAGGCCTCAATAAGTGATTGTGGGTCGACAGTATTGCCCTTGGACTTTGACATCTTGGCGCCGTCTTTTAACACCATTCCCTGGGTCAGCAGGCGGATGAAGGGCTCGTCGGAGTCCACCAGGCCCTCGTCGCGCATTAATTTGTGGAAGAACCGGGCGTATAGCAGGTGCAAAATGGCGTGTTCAATGCCGCCCACATACTGGTCGACAGGCGCCCAGTAACTCGCCTCGCTATCCAGCATGGCGCTGTCATTACGAGCCGATGCGTAGCGTGCGTAATACCAGGAAGACTCCATGAACGTGTCGAAGGTATCGGTTTCCCGCGTTGCACTTCCACCGCAGGAAGGGCAACTGGCCCGATAGAACTCGGGCATGTTCTTGATTGGGGAGCCGACACCGGTGAATTCAATATCGGTGGGCAGGACAACGGGCAAATCCTGCTCGGGTACAGCGACGGCGCCACATTTATCGCAGTTAATAATGGGTATGGGTGCGCCCCAGTAGCGCTGTCTTGATACACCCCAGTCGCGCAGGCGGAAGTTAACGGTGCGCTTACCTCTACCCTCGTTTTCCAATTTGTCGGCAATGGCGTCGAACGCTTCCTGGAATGACAGGCCGTCAAACGCCCCGGAATTGACCAGCACACCCCTGGTGGTAAAGGCGGCGCTGCCCAGGTCACATTCCTCATCGCCTTCAGGCGCAATAACCTGGACAATGGGGAGGTCGTATTTACTGGCGAACTCCCAGTCTCGCTGGTCGTGGCCGGGGACAGACATGACGGCACCGGAGCCGTAACTCATCAAAACAAAGTTCGCCACCCACACGGGCACATCATCACCGCTAAGCGGGTGTTTGGCGGTGATACCTGTAGGCATCCCCAGTTTTTCCATGGTGGCCATCTCGGCCTCGGCGACCTTGATGTTAGCCTGGGACTCAATAAATGCCGCGAGATCCCCGTTGGTTTCTGCGGCGGCCTTTGCGATTGGGTGTTGCGGGGCGACGGCAAGATAAGTGACGCCCATGAGCGTGTCAGGTCTGGTGGTGTAAACACTCAGTGGCGTACCGTCAGCGAGGGTGAAGTCCAGGTCGACGCCCTCCGATCGACCGATCCAGTTGCGCTGCATGGTGCGCACCTGCTCAGGCCACTGATCCAGGGTGTCCAGGTCGTCCAATAATTGATCGGCGTATTCGGTGATCTTGATGAACCACTGGTTGATTTCACGGCGCTGGACGGGATTGTCACAACGCCAGCAGCGCCCATCCACAACCTGCTCGTTTGCCAGTACGGTTTGATCTGTTTCACACCAGTTGACTTCAGCCTCTTTCTTGTAGGCCAGGCCCTTGGCAAAAAGACGGGTAAAAAACCACTGCTCCCAGCGGTAGTACCGGGGGTCGCAGGTGGCCAGTTCGCGGTCCCAGTCATAGGCAAAACCAAGCTGGCGCAATTGTTGGCGCATGTAATCGATATTCTGCGCCGTCCACTGGGCAGGGGGTACATTATTCTTGATGGCGGCATTTTCCGCTGGCAGCCCAAAAGCATCCCAACCCATTGGTTGCAATACATTTTTACCCAGCATGCGCTGATAACGTGCGATCACATCGGCAATCGTGTAGTTGCGAACATGCCCCATATGCAGCTGGCCGCTGGGGTAGGGGAACATTGCCAGGCAATAAAACTTTTCCC
>QNFR01000145.1 GCA_003646405.1 Gammaproteobacteria bacterium | reverse complement strand
TGCGCATCTCCTTCGGAGATCTGTTCACCCAAAGCTGGACGCGGTCACCCCGATCCAGTGTTTCCTGGCCCGCGGTATAATGTCCCCTGGTGAATTTTTTCTCTTCAACAATACTGATAGTGCCGCCGAGTAAAATACTATCGACAAAACTGGTAACGTCTTCGCCAATACTCAAGTGGCCGCGAAAGGGTAATACCAGTGGTTTATCTACTAATGGTCGCGTTATAAGCGCCCACTCGCCTAGCGCGTAGGTATTGCCATTGTCATCCTGTACCCGGCCGATGCTTCCCCCGTCACAGCTCAACTTGATACGCACAGGTCCGATACCATGGCGCTGAACCTCTACGCTAACACCTTTATTTAGTGACAATACGGAGAAACCACCAAGACCTCGCATAACATCGGTATCATCAAAAGGATCCCGGTAAAGATCACCGCCGCTGATATCCCACTCTGAATACAGAGCATCGGCAATGATAAATGAAATGATTTCTGTCGATATGTCGAGAGTATAGATCTTTCCCCGGGGCCAGAATGCCAGCCACAATACCAGCACAAACAACAGGAGCAATACCATGCCTAAAATACCAGAGGAAAATACCTCACCCCCCGCCATTCGCCACTCCCCGCGTCCGCGACGTAGCGCCTTGCCCAGCCTCGAGTTCCAGAAACTCATAGTTGCTCCTGTGTTTTTATGACGCGCTGTGCACTACACATTACCTGGGTATGACGACAAGTAGCGTCTCTGGCTTCAGGCTTTTTTCGTATTTACGCCGATAAACTTTTATTTCCAGGTTCTCCAGCCCGGCATCGTCTTCACGCAGTGCGATTTCGCATATGGTGTCGTAACCGGTACGCCTGCCCTCGACAATACGCCGGCACTTCCGGGGTTTTTCACGATCGGGCCGATTCATGACACCGGCATAGGTATCCGCCCTCGCGGAGTTCACAAAAACAAGCAGTGCCCGCCCCCGGTCGGCCAGCTTACCGCGCGAGCTCAGCACGTATTTATCATTGGCCGGGTCATCACAGGCGCCAAGACGGCTAAGTATCGCAAGGTCATTACTCTCGAACGCTTGTAATTCATCGGCGTAGTGGGAGTCATAGCGCAATTGAATCGGGCCGTCGAGTGCGCCATCGGGTAGGAGGAAATTGTTTTCTGCCCAGTATCGGCCATCGCGGGACATGATCTGAACGCAGACTTTGTCACCAGCGGAAGCGCCCAGCGGGAATATGGCCAATTCACCGGGAAACACAGTGCCGGCAAAGCTCACTCCGGCAATGACCCTGCCGCTGACAGGCACTTCTTCGCTGTAAGCTTCTTGCAGGCCTTCATCTTTCAGGTCGAGAAGCTCGGCATAAAACTCCTCGCCTCGGGTAAAAGTGCCGATGCCTAGCAGTGTTAATAAGGCCACAGGCCTTAGCCATCCACGGGTTTTCATCGTGCCTCCAGTCCTTTGGCTATAGCGCCGTAGAGCACCATACTACTACCGTATAGCAACTTTGCCCACTGATCGCGCGGAGCAGGCGAACTAAAATACTTATCCACCGCAGTACACTCGTGTCCTGAATATACGATTTATACAGGGCACTACACCGGATATTAAATGAGTCTGACCTGAGTCAGTTCGCTAAAGACCAGCCGCCATCCACAGTGATGATGTCCCCGGTGATGAATGGCGCATCACAGGCGAGGAACTGTACCGTGCGGGCAATATCCGCTGGTTCACCCTTGCGTTTGAGGGGCGTGTTCGCCAGGATTTTCTGCCTGGTGGCCTCGTCATAATTTTCATCGCTATCCGGCCACAGGATCGCGCCTGGAGCAATGCCATTCACTCGCACCTCGGGTCCCAATTCCAGCGCCAGGCCGCGTGTCAGGGAGTCCAGGCCGGCCTTGGCGGCGCAGTAGGCGCTGAAGTGGCGCAGCGGGCGCTGCACATGGATATCAAGGATATTCACAATGCACCCTGATGATCGGCGCAGACCTGGCAGTAAAGTCTGTATCAGGAAGTATGGTCCCTTCAGGTTGCAGTCCAACAAACGGTCGAATTGGGCTTCTGTGCAATGGTCGATGAGCGCGCGGCTAAAATCCGAGGCATTATTCACCAGTAGCGAAAGGCCGTCATAACGTTTCAGTACATCTTCTGCCAGTTGCCTTACCGCGGTGGTGGATTCCAGATCTGCCTGAAAAAGATGACATGAATCTGATCGTTCCCGGCATAATTCATCTGCAAGGGTTTGTGCCTGGTCAACTGACGTGTGGTAGTGCAGGGCGATGGTAAATCCCGCCCTGTGTAATTGACGCGCAATCTCGCCGCCAATCCGCCGGGCCGCTCCTGTGATAAGAGCAACCTCAGCCACGGTGCATTGTGACCGGTTGTCTGGCACGCTGTACGGCAGTATCTTGCCCTGGTTTTGTGCGCATCAATTTTGCCTCTGTTCGCATGGTAGATGTCCAAGGATACAGTGTACCGTGGGAGTAGAGGGGCGCCAACCGGGAGCCCCCCAAAAGGCAACGCGACGAGTCGACAGGTGGTAGTATAAAGCTTTATTGCGCCACTACATGCCCGGGAGAGCCAGAGTGAAAGTATATGGCCACAGAGGTGCTGCGGGAGAGGCGCCGGAGAACACCATTGCCGGCTGCCAACACGCCATCGAACGAGGAACCCGCTATCTGGAATTGGATCTGCGCCTGTCCGCCGATGAGCAACTGGTTGTCATTCATGATAAGAAAGTCAATCGCACGACCTATAATCAGGGAGTTGTGAACAGGTTTACTGCCCGGGAACTTGCGACCATGGATGCGCGTCATAGCGGGCCCCCATGGCCGCGCAAGAAGGGTGCGGGTATCCCCACCCTGGATGCGCTTCTGCGAGCCACACCGGAGATCAAAGGCTATCATCTGGAAGTAAAATCGGATTCCGCCGCCACGATGGCGCATATTGCCCGATTGTTGGCCGAAAAATTTTCTTCACCGGATAAATCAAAAGGCATAGTCGTGACCTCCGCGAATCACAATTTTCACCATAGCTTGCGGACCCTGGCGCCGCACATCCCCCTTGGTCTGATTCCATTGCGACCCACTGTGCCGCGACAACTGGAAGATTTTGATTTTCAGCAGCTGGTGCTGCCCTGGGGCGTTTGTTACCCATCTACCGTACGTCATGCCAAAAGACTGGGTATCTCGGTAGTGGCGTGGACAGTCAACGACCCACAGACGATCAAAACGCTCTACAATTTGCAGGTAGACGGCGTGATTACCGACTATCCGTCAATGGCACTCCCCCTGGTGGCCAGCTTGATGCGGTAGATCAGCCCGTGTCTGGCCGGACACTATTCAAACACACCATAAATCCTCACATGCCGGAGGGAGGCGCGGGCGGGCTTGATGGTGCAGCCCTCGAAAATCGGTCGACGGAGACTGATGATGACGCATAATCTATTGATTAGGCTGTGTGTTTTCTGGTAAATTGCCGCGCGCTACATTCTCGGGTTTGCAATTCTACATTTGGCAATAGCCAGTTCAAGCACTGGAAGATTCATCGACCTCCCACAGCGGTCACATCATTCAAACCACCAACCTCGCAGGACAAACCACATGTTAACCACCAAAAGCCTCGAACGAATCATCGAACTCGAAGACAAGCTCAGAGCCGAGTACCAGGTACAACTGGACGCCAAAACTGTCGAAATTGACAGCGGCATCAAAAAACAAGAAGAACAACAAGCCGTTATAGCCAAACAGCTGGAGAAAATCACCACGCTGTCTGCTGAAGCCTCTGTGAATAAACGCATCGAGCAGCTAAATCGTGAATTACATTCACGCTGTGAGAACCTGCAGCACGAGATCGCCACACAAAAAACGCGCCTCAAGGCCCTGCAAGCGGACCTCGCCGAAGAGCGTGCGGAAATAAAGGAACTAAAAAAGTTTGATCCCGCGAAGATGAAGAAGAACCTGGATGCCAGTAAAAAGAAGCTTGTTGAAAAAACAACCGCAGCTGACTTACTACAGAAATCCCTGAACAAAACCCGGGGTGAAAACGCAGAACTGCAGAGCAAGCTCAAGGAGTTGGAGGGAAAACTGGCAGAGCTGGAGGCGCCTGAAGGGGTGGAAAAAGCTGCGGCTTAGAGCTTGTATATGATGAGTTATTCCGGCGGGCGATGTTGCAAACTGCGTCCGTAGCGATTATCTGCGGGAATCGAACCATGCAAACGACTCTCGATATTAAACGGAGCACGCCAGACAATTGATCGACTGCCCGCTGGTGCAGCGGTCTCGTAACTCACGCACAAGATAGATAGCGCGATTCCCAGGTACAGCAGAATCTTCATTGCCCTTACCCCCTGGCGGCGGCAGACAATTGCTTAAATCATGATTAGCTTTAATAGCCAACTTGTTGATCTATATATAAAAACTGACACAACCGCTGTGGCGCTTATCCGCCTAAGTTCAGACCAAACTCCCGATTTGTCAGGTCGCGGCTACAAACCTGTGATGCAGATCACAGTTCGCAGGCAAGGAAGGCAAGATGTTTGGGGTTATGCAATCTTTTGCAGATAGGGGGTGTCGGAGAGTATGCTGTGAGGAAATAACAATGGCCTGCGGGGGCTACTGTTTTTTATCGGGCCCAACAAACCAAAGATTGTTAGGAGAAACCACCATGGCGCTTGCACACGCAATCATGACAGCCCTGATCGAGGACGATCTTTCCGGCTATGAACTGGCCAAGGACTTTGAGGCCTCCCTGGGATTTTTCTGGAATGCCTCACACCAGCAGATCTATCAGGAACTGCGCAAGCTCGCCGAGAAAAAGTGGCTCAATAAGCGGGAGGTCAGTCAGAGCGGCAAGCCCAACAAGATCGTCTATGGTCTGACCAGGGCTGGCCAGGATGCCCTGGCTGAGTGGGTTTACGGCACGACCAAAACACAGGCCGCCAAGGATGAGTTGCTGATCAAGCTGTATAACCTCAGCGGCGACAATGCCGCTCACCTGACCAGCGAAATCTCCGGGCGTCGTGAACAGATGATGCGCTTGTTGTATCTCTACGAAAAAATCCGCTTGCGCCACTATGACGACCCCCAGACCCTGCCCACCAGGCGCAAAGGGGTGTACCTTGCCCTTGCCTCAGGTATAGCACAAGGGGAACAGTTCCTGGCCTGGTGTGATGAAGCCATGGAACTATTGGCGACAATTGAAGCGTAGGGACGAGCGCGTGGTGCTTCCTGGTAATCCAGGTAGGTGGGGTTGCGGGCCTGGTGGTGTACCGCGTGAATCTGGCGCATTTTATTCAGTGCGGAGTTCTTGAAGAGAAAGA
>QNFR01000144.1 GCA_003646405.1 Gammaproteobacteria bacterium | reverse complement strand
GTGAAAAGCACCGCGCCCGTATCAACCTGCCGGAAGGTTTTGAATATACGGTGGCGGAGATGGGCGCCGCGACGTTCAGGGCCTCCGGCCCTATTCCCATGTCCTACGAGGATCGCCACGCCCTTTTTGCCCATATCCATCTCGGTCCCCAGGGGACGGTAAAGGGCGAGGCAGCCTGAGTATCCGGATCATTCCGGGGTGACCGCAACTGAGGCACTACTGCGGCGCGATCGTCTGATTGTTGCGTTCTGCCTGGGCGTTATCTGCTTGTTGAGCTGGTATTACCTGCTGACGGGCGCGGGCACGGGCATGAGTACCGTGGCGATGACCACCTGGCAATTTCCGCCACCGGTGTACAGCAGCTCGGGTACCAGCCATTGGCCGATACAGTATTGGTGGATCATGATTGTCATGTGGTGGGTGATGATGATCGCCATGATGGTGCCCAGCGCCGCCCCCATGATTCTGCTGTATGCCCGGGTCAAACGCCACTCCCAGCGGCGCGATGGAACAGTGGGCGGCATTATGAACCTGGTGTGGATTGCCGGCCTCACAATATTCGTGCTGCTGGAAAAACTCCTGCCCCGGGGGGTTCAGGTGGCGCGTGTGTCTGGCGCTGTGATGGTGCTGGCAGGGGGCTATTTACTGCTTACCTGAGCAGCAATATAAGACTGGCGACCTGGGTGAGCGCCAGGACCCCGGCTATGATTTTCCAGGCTCGCAGTGGGTCACGAGCCATCAACGGTCGCTGGTGGTACTCCAGGTATTTGGGGTTGGGGTGTTGCAGTTCGTACACAAACTCCGCCACATCCCCGTGACGGCGCTCCTCCTCGAAGCGCAGCGCCTTTTTCAATGCACAGTCTATCCAGTGAGGAACCAACGGGTTTAGCTTGTAGCTGTGGGTGTATTTGGTTGAGAGAAAATCGCGCTGGGTTTTGCAACGCACTAGCTCGCCGCCAAAAGGCAGTTGCCCGGTGAGCATTTCGTAACTGATCACCGCCAGCGAGAACAAGTCTGCCCGGTAATTCGTTGTTTTGAGTAGCGTATACTCCGGTGCGAAATAACTGGCGGTTCCAGGTGCCAGGTTCCGTTGCAGCGGCGTGGCGGTTTCGGCGATGCCTGCCATATGGCAGGCGCCAAAGTCCATAATTTTCACCTGGCCGTTGCCGTCGATCAATATATTGTCCGGCTTGATATCCCGATGCAGGGTTTCTCGCCGATGCAGGGCGCGAATACCTTTGGCCACCTGGTCAATGAGGAATACCGCCTCTTCCACTGGAGGCTTGGGGTTTTCCCGCATCCACTGGGAGAGGGTCATGCCTTTGACATATTCGGTGAGGTAGTAGAGGCAGCTCTTGGGGCGATTCGGTTCCACTACTTTGATCACATAGGGGCTGCTTATACGCGACCCTATCCAGCTCTCCATGACAAAACGTTCGATGTAGGCAGGGTCATCTTCAAAAATTACCGACGGCGTTTTCATGCAGTAATGTGCGCCGCTAGCCATGTCTTCCACCTGATAAACCTGACTGTGAGTGCCAGCATGCAACTCGCGCACAATGCGATAGCCATCCAGGGTCATGTCCGGTTCCAGCAGGGGTGGGAAGCACAGTGGCGTGAGTTGATTGATGACATCGTCTACCTGCGTATCCGGCAGTCCGTCGACCCGCAGCAACTGACAGCTCAGGTTGTCAGTGCTGCCCTTATGCAGTGCCACCTCCACCAGCTGTTGACATACATTGTCCAGGGTAATGTCCGGTGTTTCGACAATGCGCTGAATTGCACGTGTATCCAGCACATCGTGTATGCCATCGGTGGTTTGCAGGAAACTATCACCGGTCTGCAGGGCTGTGGTCTGGTAGTCGACATCCAGCCTGACATCCAGGCCCATAGCCCTGGCCAGGTAGGCGTGATCTTCCGATACGGGTGTACTGTGATCCGTGGTCAGTTGTTCCAGGGTGCCTTCGCGCAGCCGGTATATCCGGCTGTCGCCCACGTGAAAGATATGAGCGGTGTGCGATTTGAACACCACCGTGCTCATGGTGGTGATATAGCCCTTGCTGTTGTCGTTGAACCCCTGGCCCCGGCTGTATAACCAGCGGTTCAGCGCCGTCAGCACCTGTTGCCCGGACTGCTTCACGCTCCAGGATTCAGGGGTGGAGAAATAATCGGACAGGAAGTTGTAAACACAGGTATGGCTGGCTTCTTTGCCCGCCTCGGCGGCACTGACGCCATCCGCGATGACCGCTGCGGCACCTTTGGTGGTCAGCAGGTTGCCATCGGGGATACGAATGCCAATAGCGTCTTCATTCTGCGCTTTACGACCCGCGACGCTGTGCTGCCCCACACTGAGTTTGAATTTCCCCTGTGGATGCATTTGTTCGTCGATTACAGGCAGTGGTGCGTTCATGTCAGGCGAACTCGGTCATGGTGGTCAAGGGGATGTTTGGCAATGGCTGCATCAATGAACTAGCAATGACCGTGCCAATGGCCTTGCCCTCATTATTTGCCTCGCTTTTCGACGGCCGGCCTCAAACTGGCGCGAAAAAGCGGCGTGTGCACAAGACTGAATAGGGGAGGGCGCACACTATTGGTGCGAATGCCCCGAAACTGTGCCTGTTTGCTGCCCTGGCTGCTGCTGAATGGATATTGGGCCCCAAAGCTGCGCACCTTTAAAGGTTGGCACGTCATTTGCTTGATCCGGGGCGCAAGATACAACGTCTTTGTAGGGAAAAGCCATCGCCGCAGGGTGACATTAAAGTTTATCACCGTCAGGTTGATTCGGAGGAGCGCAGTGAGTAGACGCAAGATACTGGTAGTGGGCAACGGTATGGTGGGTCACCATTTTGTAGAAACCCTGGTCAACGCCGGCGGCGAAGACCATATCACCGTTATCGGAGAGGAGCCCAGGCCCGCCTATGACAGAGTACACCTGTCGGATGTGTTCGCCGGGCGCGAGCCGTCAGATCTGGCCCTGGCCAGCAGGGATACCTACAGACAGTGGGGGGTGGATGCCCACTTTGGTGATCCGGTCAGCACTATCGAGCGCGATAACAAGCAGGTTATTACGGAGAACGGTCGCAAATTCAGCTACGACAAACTGGTGCTGGCAACAGGTTCCTATCCTTTCGTGCCACCGGAAAAGACTGCGCACTGAAATTGCTGGGCATGGATGTGGGCTCCATTGGCGATGCTCACGGGCGCACCGAGGATTCCCTGTCTTTCGTATTCAGTGACGAGCGCGAAGAGTATTACAAACGGATTGTTACCACCGCTGATGGTAAAACGCTGCTTGGGGCGGTGCTGGTTGGAGACTGTGCAGACTACGATACCCTGCTGCAATACTATTTGAACGGTATCGAATTGCCGGCGGATCCCCAGGGCCTGATTGTGGCTGCGCGGCGATGCTGAAGAACCTGGTGGACGATGAGTTGGTCGCCCGCGGTGTGGTCGTGGACACTAGTATTTGCGAGCACTTTCCCTATACCCGGCAGGATCTCTACCACATGGCGCAGGTCTCAGAGGTAAAAAGTTTTGACGACATGTTGTCCGCGCACGGTGTGGGCCGCGGCTGCGATATCTGCAAGCCCGCTATCGGTTCGATCATGGCATCCCTGTGGAACGAGCATATCCTGGATTCCAAGCATGTGGGTTTGCAGGACACCAACGACACATTTATGGCCAACATGCAAAAAGACGGCACCTACTCGGTGGTGCCCCGTGTCGCCGGCGGTGAAATCACGCCACAAAAGCTGATTGTGTTGGGTAGTGTGGCGCAAAAATACGGCCTGTATACCAAGATTACCGGTGGTCAGCGCGTGGACCTGTTCGGCGCCAGGCTCAATGAGTTGCCGGATATCTGGCGCGAACTGGTTGAGGCCGGATTCGAAACCGGGCATGCCTATGGCAAGTCCCTGCGCACCGTCAAGTCCTGTGTCGGCAGCTCCTGGTGTCGCTATGGCGTGCAGGACAGTGTGGCTATGGCGATTCGCCTGGAGGAGCGTTACAAGGGCTTGCGCTCGCCGCACAAGCTTAAATCAGCGGTCTCCGGTTGTACCCGCGAGTGTGCGGAGGCCCAGTCCAAGGACTTCGGTATCATCGCCACGGAGAATGGCTGGAACCTGTACGTCTGCGGTAACGGCGGCATAAAGCCGCGCCACGGCGACCTGTTCGCCACCGATCTGGACGACGCGACCCTGATCAAATACATTGATCGCTTTCTTATGTTCTACATACGCACCGCCGATCGACTGCAACGCACCTCCACCTGGATGGACAACCTGGACGGTGGTATCGACTATCTGCGGGAGGTGGTGATAGAGGACAAACTGAGCCTTGCGGCGGAATTGGAAGCGCAGATGGCCCACATCGTGCAGACCTATGTGTGCGAGTGGAAGGCGACGCTGGAGGACCCGAAAAAACTGCAGCGTTTCCGTCAGTTCGTCAATTCTGATGAGCCCGACAGCGGGGTGGTGTTTGTCCAGGAGCGGCAGCAAATTCGCCCGGCCAGGCCAGAGGAACGCCTGCACCTGGTCGCGGTGGGTGATTGAAGGAGAACAGGCAAGGAGATTTACCGATGACAGCAGCACAACAATACAATTGGCAGGAAATTTGTAAGCGCCAGGATCTGGTAGCGGGTTCCGGTGTCTGCGCCCTGATGGCGGGGGAGCAAGTGGCTTTATTTTATCTGCCCGCTGAGGAACCGCCACTTTACGCAGTGGCCAATCGCGACCCGATAGGCGCAGCGAACGTATTATCGCGGGGTGTGGTCGGTGATATTGCCGGCCAGCTGGTGGTGGCCTCACCTCTTTTCAAACAGCACTACGATTTACAGACGGGAGCCTGCCTGGAAGATGCGGACGAGAAGGTGGAAGTCTATAACGTTCGGCTCGATGGCGACAGTGTTCTGATCGCCAGCTGATTCAGTCTCCGTCGAAAGAATCAGGTTGCGATGGTTTCTCCTCGAACAGGGCCAGACTATCCAACAGCTGGATATTCGCACTCTGGGCCTGTTGGTCCAGCGCCTCCAGTTGTTGCTTGTCTTTTTCAAAGCGCTTTGTGATGGACTCACTGTGCAACTGCGTGCGCAGTTCATCAGTGCCGAGCTCCCGTTCCACATCCGCCTTTATCTCGTTGTAGCCGCGCTTCAATTTGGCCAGCCACTTCGAACTTGTGCGAATGGCCTCGGGTAGTCGCTCCGGGCCCAGAACCAACAGGCCGACAACGGCGACCAAAAGCATTTCAATGAAGCCAATATCAAACATGACCGGTAAAAGCCGGCGACACTAGTGTGCCGCGCCGGTGTCCTGCGTCTTGCCGGCCTTGTCACCCGG
>QNFR01000143.1 GCA_003646405.1 Gammaproteobacteria bacterium | reverse complement strand
TGTCTCCAGCGTGCTGGGTATTTCCGGGGTCGTCTCATCCTTTCTGCTGTTTTTCATTCTTCAGGAGCAGGGCTTCCCGGAAGAGATCATCCGCAGTTTGCTCTTTCTAAAATTGATTATCGCCGGTCATAGTACGCTCTATGTCACTCGCGCCGACGGCTGGTTCTGGGAGCGGCCCTGGCCCTCGCCGCTGTTGTTTGGCGCCACTTTCAGCACTGAAATCGTCGGTACATTGATAGCGGTCTACGGCTTCATGATTACCCCTATCGGTTGGGAGCCGGCCCTGTGGATATGGGCATACGCCCTGGTGTGGTTTTTGGTTAACGATGCGGTAAAAGTATTCACCTACCGTATATTGCAGCGGGAGGGGGTGTTTGCATGATGGTGAAAAATATAATGGCACTGGATTTACGCTGGAACTGGAACCATAGCGCCGATACCATGTGGTGACGACCTACACTAGTTCATGCGCCTTCGAAACAACCACCCCGCCAGCGACAGGGTGACAAAAGCTATGATAGCCATGGGCCAGTACTGGTCAAATAGCAGCACGTAAGAATCCCCTTCCAGGAAGACGCCGCGCACTATCACCATGAAATAACGCATGGGGTTGATCAAAGTCAGGTACTGCACTGCTTCGGGCATATTGGAAATTGGGGTGGCAAATCCCGACAATATGACCGCGGGAACCAGGAACAGGAAGGTACCCAGTATCCCCTGCTGCTGGGTTACGGCCAGCGAAGAAATCATCAGGCCGATACCCACTGCCGACAACAGGAATAAAAACATACCGATATACAGCGCACCGAGACTGCCGCGCAGAGGCACTTCAAACCAGAACACCACCATGGTGATAATGAAACTGCCCTCGATCAAACCGATGAGGATCCCGGGGATCGACTTGCCAATCAGTATGTCCACGGGCCGCAGTGGCGTAACCAGCAACTGGTCGAAGGTTCCCGCCTCGCGTTCCCTGGCCACGGACAGACCGGTAACAATGGTGGTAACCACCAGCGTCAACAAACCGACAATACCCGGCACCACAAACCAGCGTGACAGCAGGTTTGCGTTATACCAGGGCCGTATCTGCAATGTGGCGGGCGGGCCCGGCTTGCCGTGTCGCCGCGCCCAGTCAATATTGAAGTCGGTGACTATGGCGCGCAGGTAACCCAGTGCCAACAGCGCCGTATTGGAATTTCGCCCGTCAATGATCAGCTGTGCGGACGCGGTCTTTCCACGTTTGAGGTCTGCGCTGAAGCGTGGCCCCAGGTGCAGCACCATCAACACGTCCTTGTTGTCAATCAGCGGCGCAATTTGCGCATCACGTTCGATATGACCCACCAGATCGAAGTGCGGCGAACCGACCAGGCGGGCGACCAATACCCGGGATGCCGCGCCGGAATCCTCGTTATAGACAGCCACCGGGATATTGTTCAGGTCGAAAGTGGCGGCATACCCGAATACGATCAACTGGATTATCGGCGGGCCGATCAACACAAAACGACTTTTTTTGTCCCGCAGTATTGCCAGCAACTCCTTGACAGCGAGCGCGAAAATTCGACGCAGTGTGTTCATGCATCCAGCCTCTTGTGCAGTTTGCGCCGCGCCACGGCCAGCAAAACAAAGAGCATCAGCGCCAGTACGGCACAATTACTCAGCACAATCGGCCAGATATCGCCGGCCAGAAACAAGGTCTGCAGAATGGCCACATAATAACGGGCGGGGATGATGTGGGTGATGAGCTGGATCGCCGCCGGCATGGAACTGATCTGGAAGATAAAACCGGACAGAATGAACGCTGGCAGAAAAGTAACAACAATGGCAATCTGGCCAGCCACGAACTGGTTTTTGGCAACGACTGAAATCACCAGGCCCATACCCAGAGCCACCAGCATGAACAGTGCCGATGCCGCGCTCAGCAACCAGAAAGACCCGCGCAGCGGCACCTCGAACAACCATACCGCGGTAGCCACACTCAGCAACATGCCCCCCATGCCCAGCACAAAATACGGCACCAGTTTCCCTATCACCAGTTCGCCGATGCGAATCGGCGTCACCATCAGCGCCTCCATGGTGCCCCGCTCCCACTCGCGCGCCACCACCATGGAGGTCAGCAGGGCGCCTATCAGGGTCATAATCAGGGCGATCAGCCCGGGCACCAGGAAGTCACGACTACTCACCGCGGCGTTGAACCAGATGCGCGGCGCCAGCGCCACCGGCAATGTTAACTCCATACCCCGCGAGCGCGCATAATGGCCCAACCACACCTGCCACACGCCCTGAATATAGCCTTGTGTGATACGCGCCTGATTGGCGTTAACGCCGTTGACAATGACGCCTATAGACGCATTGCCGCGCGACAGCAACTGTTCGCTGAAGTCGTTGCGCAGCCAGACAATGCCGAATACTTCGCGCAGGTCAAAAGCCTGTTGCGCCGCATGGATACTGTCAAACGACTTCAGGTTAAAATATGCCGAGTGCTGGAAGGAACCGATCAGGCTGGCCGTGTTGGTATCCGGCTGCTCCACCACAACGGCCAGCGGGACATGCCGCGCGTCCAGCGATACGCCGTAACCAAACAGCAGCAACAGCACCACCGGCATGACAAAGGCGATGGCAATACTGGACGGATCACGCAATATCTGCAGGCTTTCCTTGCGGATCATACCGACCAGACGCATGCGCGACGCTGCGCGTTCGTTCATGGCGCATCCCCCCCGCCCTGCTCGTGCGCCTCGATCAACCCGATAAACGCATCCTCCATGGTGGGGTCCGAAAGCTCATCGCTGCGAAAGCGCGCCTTCATCTGCGCCGGCGTTCCCCTGGCCAGCACCTCGCCCTCGGCCATAATCACCAGTCGATCACAGTAGTTGGCCTCGTCCATGAAGTGGGTGGTGACCAACACCGTAACACCAGATTCGGCCAGTGCATTGATGCGCTGCCAGAACTCACGGCGCGCCAGCGGGTCGACACCCGAAGTCGGTTCATCCAGAAACAGGATGTCCGGCTCGTGCATCAGTGCGGCCGCCATCGCCAGGCGTTGCTTGAAGCCCAGTGGTAAATCATCACTGTTATCACCGCTGTACTCCTTCAGTTCAAACGCCTCCAGCGCCCAGGCGATGCGCGCTCTTCCGCGTGCCCCGCCAAGGCCATAGGCGCTGGCGAAAAAACGCAGATTCTGCAGTACGCTGAGATTAGCGTACAACGAAAACCGTTGCGCCATATAGCCGAGTCTGCCGCGCGCCCGCGCGCCAGCGTGGTGCAGGTCGTAACCAGCGACCTGCACCTTGCCGGCCGAGACCGGCAGCAGGCCGCACAGCATGCGAAATGTGGTGGACTTGCCGGCGCCATTAGCGCCCAACAGGCCAAAAATCTCACCGCGCCGCACGCTGAAACTGACATTCTTAACGGCGTAGAAGTCGCCAAACCGACGCTCCAGGCCACAAACCTCGATGACGGCCTCCTGTTCTGGCCCGACTGGCGCCACCTGAGGAAATTGACTTAACTGACGCGCTGATGCAACGGCCTGGTCGCCTTTTAACGCGGCGATAAAAGCATCTTCGAAAATAGGTTCGGCGGGCTCGATATGCAATGCGCCCTGGCCACTTGTTAGCGGGCTTAAATCTGGCAAACGCGGATCCGCGGTGACAATGCGTACATGCTCACCTTCGATGATCGCGTCCACAATCCCCGGCGTCGCACCGAGACGTGCCTGCAGGGCGCGTTTGGTGAATCCCGGGGCGGTAACGCGGAAGGTCCGGCCACGCATCGGCTCACTGAAGTACTGCGGTGTGCCCTGACCCAAACGCCGGCCTTCATGTATCAGTATGACCTCGTCGCAGCGTTGCGCTTCATCGAGATAGGCGGTGCTGAGCAGCACGCTCATACCCTGCTCCTTCACCTGGCGATAAACAATCGACCAGAGTTCACGCCGTGATACGGGATCGACTCCCACGGTAGGTTCATCCAGCAGCAACAAGCGTGGCGGTCGCACCAGGGTGCAGGCCAGCCCGAGTTTCTGTTTCATGCCGCCGGAAAGCCGGCCAGCCAGCCGGCGCGTGAAGGGCGCCAGGCCCGTCATGTGCATCAGTTCCTGATAACTGGCGGCACGCTCGGCACGGCCTAGCCCCTGCAAATCGGCGTAAAGCTCCAGATTCTCCTGCACGCTCAGATCTTCATACAGACCGAAACGCTGCGGCATGTAGCCCACCGAGGACTGAACCTGCAGCGGCTGCCTGACGACGTCCATACCCAATGCGTGAATACTCCCGGCGTCGGGCAACAACAAGCCGGCCGCCAACCGCATCAGCGTGGTCTTACCCGCTCCATCAGGACCAATCAGACCGGTTACTTTGCCTGCCTGAATACGAATATCGAGGGACTGCAACGCCGTGACCGACCGGTCTCCGGTGGTAAACGTCTTGCTGACTCCCTCGAAGACCAAGGACGCATTGTTCATCACTTCAGTCGGACTGCAACTGCGTGCAATCGGGGGCGGCATGATCAGCTGCCGGTTTCGGCTGGTGGAGGGAGATGGACACGGTGGCCGGCATACCCAGGCGCAGTTCTTCCTGGGGATTGCACGCATAGATTCTTACTTGATAGACAAGGCGAGTGCGTAGTTCAGGCGTTTCCACGTTTTTGGGTGTGAATTCAGCAGTTGGCGAAATAAAACCAATCCAGCCGGGATAACTGTCCGTGGACACATCCGCCGACATGCCCGGTGCCAGTCTGCCAAGTGCGGTTTCCGACACATAGGCTCGTACCCACACCGGATTGGTTAAAGCCAGGGTGACAACCGGCGTCTGTGGCGACGCCATATCGCCGGGTTCGAGGATACGATCGCGAATGATGCCATCTACCGGCGCATACAATTCGGCGTCTTTCAACACCTCCTGTGCCAGTGCCAGGCGCGCCTCAGCGGACTTCAATGTAGCCCTGGCCTCCGCTATATATTCCTCCCGCGGCCCGGCGACAGCCAGCGCCAGTCCCTCTTCGGCCACTTTGACTTCAGCGCGAGCGGTATTCATATTGGCTTCGGTGTCATCCAGCACCTGCTTGGAGACACCCCGCTTTTTGTACAAACTCTCTGTACGTGTAAACGTGACCTGGGCATCCACCAGTCTGGCATTGGCAGCGTCCAGATTCGCCCTTGCCTGGTGCACCTCTTCCACCCGGGAACCGGCCTCAAGACGCGCCACCACCGCTTTTTGCGCCATCACACGGGCCTCCGCGTCGGCCGCTGCGACTCGAAAACGCTCCCGGTGCAGGGTCGCCAGCAATTGACCTTTAGTTACCCGGTCACCCTCCTGAACGAGCAGGCGATCGATATGTTC
>QNFR01000142.1 GCA_003646405.1 Gammaproteobacteria bacterium | reverse complement strand
TCAGTGACAGGGAGCAGGGGTAGCCCATCCAGGATATTTGATCGCTGGAAATACCATCACCATTACCGGCGTCAGTGCCGCCGTAGTGCCGTGAGTCAGAATTGAGAACTTCACGATATGTTCCCGCCTGTGGTACACCAATGCGGTAATTGTCGCGGATCACCGGGGTAAAGTTGAGCACGATAACGTGGCAATCCTTCCCGTCCCGGCGCAGATAGCTGAGCACGGATTGGGTGGCATCGTGGCAATCTATCCACTGGAAGCCCTGCTCACTGAAACTGTGGCGGTGCAGGCTCGGTTCTTCACGGTATAAATAATTCAGGTCAGCTACCAGTTTTTGTAGCCCTTTATGCGGTGCCTGCTCGAGCAACTCCCAGGGGAGCTGACCCCGATATCGCCACTCACCGGGCTCGCCGAACTCGCTCCCCATGAACAGTAACTTGGTGCCGGGGTAGGTGAACATATAGCTCAACAACAATCGCAGATTTGCGTGGCGCTGCCACTCGTCGCCGGGCATTTTTCCGAGCAGGGAGTATTTGCCGTGTACCACCTCGTCGTGGGAAAAAGGCAGCAGGAAGTTCTCTGAAAAAGCATACATCATGCCAAAAGTGAGCTGGTCGTGGTGATATTGGCGGTAAATTGGTTCGCAGGCCATATAGTTGAGCGTGTCGTGCATCCACCCCATATTCCATTTCATGGAAAAACCCAGGCCGCCAACCCAGGTAGGGCGGGTGACCTGTGGCCAGGAGGTGGACTCTTCGGCTATGGTCAGGGTACCCGGGTGCCGGCCATGAGTAAGCGTATTCAGCTCTCGCAGGAACTCCATAGCCTCCAGGTTTTCATTGCCGCCATAGCAGTTTGGCTCCCATTCCCCTTCTTCCCGGGAGTAATCCAGGTACAGCATGGAGGCCACCGCATCGACCCGTAAGCCGTCCAGGTGGAACTCTTCCAGCCAGTAATTGGCACTGGCCAGGAGAAAATTTTTGACCTCGTGGCGAGCGAAGTTGAATATCAGGGTGCCCCAGTCTACCTGTTCACCCCGTCGGGGGTCCGGATGTTCATACAGGGCCGTACCGTCAAAACGGGCCAGGGCATGGTCGTCCCGGGGAAAATGTGCCGGTACCCAGTCGAGCAACACGCCGATACCGCGCTGGTGCAGGTGGTCCACAAAAAAACGGAAGTCATCGGGTGTGCCAAAGCGGCGGGTAGGGGCGAAATAACCGGTAGTCTGGTAACCCCAGGAGTCATCCAGCGGGTGTTCAGTGATGGGGAGTAACTCGACATGGGTAAAGCCCAGCTCACAGATATAATCGGCAAGCTGTCGGGCAATATCCCTGTAATTCAGGAAATTCCCCTCGCTGTCGCGGCGCCAGGAACCGGCGTGAAGCTCATACACTGATATGGGGGCATGCTGCCAGTCCCACTCTCGACGCTGCTGCAACCACTGCTGGTCCTGCCACTCAAATTCAGATGGTGCGCAAATGATGGAGGCCGTATCAGGCCGCATTTCAAAGCTGTTACCGTAAGGGTCAGATTTCAGGCGCAGTTCACCATGGGTATCGCGCAGCTCGAACTTATAGTTATCACCGGCCTCGAGCCCCAGTATAAACAGCTCCCAGACGCCGCTGCCGCCCCGTATCCGCATGGGGTGTCGCAAACCGTGCCACTGGTTGAAATCTCCAACAACACTGACGCCCCTGGCGTTTGGCGCCCAGGTAGCGAAGCGAACGCCGTTGACGCCCTCGTGTTCACAGCAATGGGCACCCAGAATGCGGTAGATATGCACATGCTTACCCTCGCCGAACAGGTGCAAATCCAGGTCGCCGATTGTGGGGCCGAAGCGATAGGTATCGGGGCATTCCTGCCAGTCGCCGTTGTCGTCGCGCCACCGAAACAGGTAGCCCGGAACAGTTTTGCGTCTCGTGGTGTAAGTAAACAGGGAGCCACCTGACAGGCGCTGCATGGGTATGGGCTTGCTGCTGCCCTCCATCAGCAGCTGTGCTTCCCGGGCGGTGGGCAGAAATGCGCGAATTACCCACCCGCTCGCCTGGCGGTGACAGCCCAGCACAGCAAAAGGGTCGCGATGACACCCTGCCACCAACTGCTGTAGTTCTTTATTAATGGCCTGCTTTCCCGGCACAGCGTTCCTTGAACCTCAGCTGATCTACATCAATTATAAAAGCAGGAAATTTCGCAATATCTTGCTCATTGTGTAACTCAATGGTAAACAATTAAACTGACAGTAACCAGAAGGCAAATCAAGGGTATTGTTATGGATAATCAGGATTCAGAGCGCTATGTCAGCCGCCTCACCCGCAATACCCTGGCGCTGGTGATGGCCGGTGGCAGGGGCTCCAGGCTCAAGCAGCTGACAATGTGGCGGGCCAAACCGGCGGTGTACTTTGGTGGCAAGTTCCGCATTATCGATTTCCCCCTGTCCAATTGTGTCAATTCCGGCATCCGCAGGGTGGGCATTCTCACCCAGTACAAAGCCCACAGCCTGATCAAGCATGTGCAGCGGGGCTGGGGTTTCATGCGCGGAGAGCTGGGGGAATTCGTCGAATTGCTGCCCGCCCAACAGCGACTGGAGACCTCGTGGTACGAGGGCACGGCTGATGCGATATACCAGAATATCGATATCATTCGCATGCACAATCCAGAGTTTGTACTCATCCTGGCCGGTGACCATATCTATAAAATGGACTACGGAACCGTGTTGGTCGCCCACATGGAATCGGATGCCGATATAACCGTCGGCTGCATTGAGGTGCCGCTGGAGCAGGCGCAGGCCTTTGGCGTGCTGGCTGTGGACGAACAGGGTCGCATTGTCCGGTTCGAGGAAAAACCTGACTGTCCCACCCCCCTGCCGGGCAACCCTGAACTGGCCATGGCTTCGATGGGCATCTATGTGTTCCGCACGGAGGTGCTGATAGAAGAACTGCTGCGGGATGCGGAAACACCGGGTTCCAGCCGCGACTTCGGAGCGGATATCATTCCAGGCAATATAGAGCGGCGCCGGGTCACGGCATTTCCCTTTCGCCTGGACCACGCAGGTCAACGCGCCTACTGGCGCGATGTGGGAACGGTTGATGCGTTCTGGGAAGCCAACCAGGAATTGATCGGTGTCAGTCCCGAGTTAAACCTGTATGACAGTGACTGGCCCATCTGGACCTATCAGGAACAGGTGCCGCCAGCCAAGTTTGTATTCGATGACGAGGGGCGACGGGGCATGGCGGTAGATTCCATGGTCGCTGGCGGATGCGTTGTTTCCGGTGCCAATGTGCGCCACTCCCTGCTATTTTCCAATGTGCGGGTCAATTCCTATTGTGAAATCGAGGATTCGGTGATTTTTCCAGATGTCGAGGTAGGCCGGAACAGTGTGGTCAAGAAAGCAGTTATCGACAAGGGCTGCATTATTCCGGAGGATTCCCGGATTGGTGTCGATGCTGTAGATGATGCGCGCCGTTTCCATGTATCACCGGGTGGTGTGGTATTGGTTACCCCGGAAATGCTGGGCCAGAGGATTCACTATGCCCGCTGATAAGGCCATGAATGTGGTGCTTTGCTGGCACATGCACCAACCGGAATATCGGGACATGCGCACCGGCACGGTGCACCTACCCTGGACTTACCTGCACGCCATCAAGGACTACGTGGACATGGCTGCACACCTGGAGGCGGTACCGGAAGCGCGGGCCGTGGTGAATTTTGCGCCCATACTGCTGGAACAGATCGAGTGTTACATCGACCAGGTCAGCGCCTACCTGGAAGGCCATGGGTCAATAAAAGACCCGGTGCTGGCTGAGCTGGCGGAGCCGGCGCTACCGGGCAATGAGCAGGCCCGCCTGCGCCTGATGCAGGATTGCCTGCGGGCTAATCGCGAGCATATGATAGATCGTTTCGCCCCCTACCAGCGGCTTGCCAACATGGCGGAATGGTACACTGACCACCCCGACAACCTGATCTACGCATCCAACCAGTTCCTGGCGGATTTACTGGTGTGGTATCACCTGAGTTGGATCGCGGAGACGGTGCGGCGCACAGACCCGCGAATACAGCAACTGCAGAACAAGGCGGGCAACTTTACCCTGCACGAGCGCCGGGAATTGCTGCATATTATCCTGGAGCAACTGCAGTCGCTGATCCCGCGCTACCGACGGCTGGAGCAACGGGGGCAGGTGGAATTGGCCATGAGCCCATACGCTCACCCAATCGTGCCACTGATGCTGGATATGGCATCTGCGAAAGAGGCCATCCCGGATCTGCATTTGCCGGTTAGCACCGAATATCCAGGTGGGGAGGAGCGTACACGTTGGCACCTGCAACAGGGCCAACAAGTGTTTGAGCGGGTTTTTGGTAAAAAGCCCACTGGCCTGTGGCCATCGGAGGGCGGGGTCAGCCAGCGGGCGCTGGAGGTTTTCGCTGACAGTGGGTTCAACTGGGTGGCCAGTGGTAACAGTGTTTTGCATAACAGCCTCGGCGAACAGAGCAGCGCCTGTAGCCATCGCGTATACCGCTTTGGCAATGCCCCTATCGACTGCTTTTTCCGTGACGATGGCCTTTCCGACCTGATCGGGTTCACCTACTCCGATTGGCATGCCGAGGATGCGGTTGCAGATCTTATCTCCCATATGGAGAAAATTGCCGGGCATTGTCCCGACCGGCGTGACTGCCTTATCACGGTCAATCTGGATGGTGAAAATGCCTGGGAGTACTACCCGGAAAATGGCTACCACTTCCTCAGTCAACTCTACCGCTCCCTGGCTGAGCACCCCAATCTGCAATTGACTACATTTGAACAGTTTCGCTCAGAGCGGTCACCGCAAGCCGTACATGTGGACAGGCTGGTGGCTGGCAGCTGGGTCTATGGCACATTCTCCACATGGATAGGCGATCCCGATAAAAACCGGGGTTGGGAGTTACTGGTAGAGGCAAAGCGCACTTTTGATGAGTGTGTGGCGGCCGGAACCCTGACCGACGAAGAACTGCAGGCTGCCCAGCGGCAACTGGCGATATGCGAAGGATCGGACTGGTTCTGGTGGTTCGGGACTTACAACCCGTCGGAGACGGTCAGCCAGTTCGACCAGCTCTACCGTACCCACATTGCCAATTTGTACCAGATGCTCAACGTGGAGGCTCCACCCTGGCTGACGGAAGTGATCTCCCGGGGAGGGGGGCACCCGGAACATGGCGGTGTCATGCGCCACCACAGTGAGACTGTTGGCGAGTCAGATTAATGAAGACTGCGCTGGAGCGTCGTAGTGGTGGTGTACTGCTGCACCCCAGCAGCCTGCCGGGGCCGGGTTTTTGTGGTGACTTCGGAGAGAATGCGCATCGCTTTGTGGATTTTCTCGCCCGGGCCGGACTGGGAATATGGCAAGTTCTTCCGCTGGGTCCCACACATTCGGATTTATGCCCCTACCAGTCCTTTTCCATTCACGCGGGAAACC
>QNFR01000141.1 GCA_003646405.1 Gammaproteobacteria bacterium | reverse complement strand
TGGGCGAGGAATCCGGCCTGACTGGCAGTGAGGATGCCGAGTACCGCTGGATTATCGATCCTCTGGACGGCACCACCAACTTCATTCGTGGCATTCCCCATTACGCTGTATCCATTGCCTGCCTGTACAGGGGCAAGCTGGAGCATGCGGTCATCATCGATCCGGTGCGGCGTGAAGAATTCACCGCCTCGCGCGGCCGTGGTGCCCAGCTCAACGGTCGCCGTATTCGGGTGAGCAAGTTGCCCAGCCTGGAGGGTGCCCTGCTGGGTACGGGTATTCCCTTCAAGGAGCACTGCGACGACCAACTGGGTCCGTACAGCAAATCCATGGAAGTCCTGGCGGCGCAGTGTGCCGGTATTCGCCGTGCCGGGGCGGCATCGCTGGACCTGGCCTATGTGGCGGCGGGGCGCCTGGATGCTTTCTGGGAAATCGGCCTGGCGCCCTGGGATATCGCCGCCGGCGCTCTGTTGGTGCGCGAGGCCGGTGGTCTGGTTGCTGATATCGACGCGTCGGACAATTACCTTGAGTCGGGAAATATCGTCTGCGGTAATCCCAAGTGCTTCAAGGCTGTGTTGCAGGTTACCAAGCCGCTGTTGGCTTGATCTGAACTTTTCCGCCACAGATATGTGCTTTTACCTTATCAGGGCACGCTACAAGCACGTCCGTGTGCGCTCGGGTTCGGCCTTCCATGGCCTCACACGGCCCTGATAAGGTAAAAGCACATACCTGCGGCTACCATCGTGCCACTTGACAGTTCCGGAACCAGCGGGGCGTGCCAATTATTATTGAGGTCAGCCGGGCAATATCGTGCGTGGTAACCCCAAGTGCATCAAGGTGGTATTGCAGGTTACCAAACCATGGCTACCCTGATTTAGATACTGAACAACAACAAAACTCGAAGCAATTTCTGCTAAACTCCCCGCCGTTTTAACCGCCTGAAGTTCGCCCATGAACCTGGACAACATCCGTATCGTATTGGTTAACACCAGCCACCCCGGCAATATAGGGGGAGTGGCGCGCGCCATGAAAAATATGGGTTTGTCGCGCCTGCATCTGGTGGCCCCGAGGCAGTACCCGGACGAGCAGGCCGAGTGGCGCGCGGCCTCCGCCATGGACATTCTTGAAAACGCGGTGGTCACCGAAACTCTGCAGGAGGCTATAGGTGACTGCCAGTTCGTGGTGGGTACCAGCGCCAGAAACCGGCGCATACCATGGCCGTTGCAGAATCCGCGGCAGTGTGCCCAGCGCATGGCGCAGGCTTCTTCGGCGGAGCAGGTCGCCGTGTTGTTCGGGCGCGAGGACCGCGGTCTTACCAACGAGGAGCTGAAAGTGTGCAATCTGCACCTGAATATCCCAACCTCCGAGGCCTACAGCTCCCTGAACCTGGCTATGGCGGTGCAAATCGTCTGTTATGAATTGCAGATGCTGTCATCACCGGCGGCTTTGCCCACGGGTGAAGACGAGCAGTGGGATACGCCATTCTCCACCCGGGAAAATATGGAGCGCTTCTACGTGCACCTGGAGCAGACTCTCATTGATATTGAGTTCCTGGATCCTGTCGCGCCGCGGCAACTGATGTCGCGCCTGCGGCGTTTGTACGGACGTGTGCGCCTCGATGAGATGGAGCTCAATATCCTGCGGGGGATTTTGACCGAAACGCAAAAGTGGGTGAAACGAGGGCGACAGAAGGGCGATTAGTGCCCCAGTACACTCGATTCCCGCTTATCCGGTGGTGGGCACACTAATACCCGGAGTACCTGATAAATCTACTCGGTTTTATAGTTGACCATTTTAGTGGGTTATTGCATACTGGATGCTTCCAAGAACAGGGCAGAATTATGCGTCTTACTACCAAGGGAAGATATGCGGTAACCGCGATGCTGGATCTCGCTTTACACAGTGAGAACGGCCCGGTGAGCCTGGCACATATATCAGGGCGACAGGATATATCCTTGTCATACCTGGAGCAACTGTTTGCCAAATTGCGTCGCAATGATCTGGTCAGCAGTGTACGCGGTCCTGGCGGGGGTTATAAGCTCAGCCGGGGCGGCCACGAGATTTTTGTGGCGCAAATTATTGACGCGGTGAACGAGGCGGTGGATGCCACCGGCTGTGGTCGCACCAGTAACTGTCAGCAGGGCGAGGAATGCCTGACCCACCACCTGTGGTGTGACCTGAGCGATCAAATTCACAGCTTTCTCAGCCAGATCAGCCTGTCCAACCTGGTGGAAACGCGAGAGGTGAAAAATGTATCCGCGCGCCAGGAGGCGCGCAATGTGCAAGGCGGATCACTGGCCCTGACAGAGGTCTGATGGCCTCTACGGATTCACGGAGCGATAACAGTATGCAAAAACCGATTTATTTCGACTATCTGGCGACAACGCCCGCTGACCCGCGGGTGGTGGAGAAAATGATGCATTGCCTGTCCATGGAGGGCAATTTTGGCAATCCCGCATCGCGCTCCCACCTGTATGGCTGGAAGGCGGAGGCAGCCGTGGAGAATGCCCGCCGCCAGGTGGCCGATCTGATCAATGCCGACCCCCGGGAGATCGTCTGGACTTCCGGCGCCACCGAGTCTGACAACCTCGCCATCAAGGGCGTCGCCCACTTCTACCAGAAGAAGGGCAAGCACATTATCACTTCCAAAATTGAGCACAAAGCGGTACTCGATACCTGCCGCCACCTGGAGCGCGAAGGATTTGAAGTCACCTATCTGGACCCGGGCAGCAATGGCCTGGTCACCCCGGAAACGGTAGCGGGCGCACTGCGTGAAGACACGATCCTGGTCAGTATCATGCACGCCAACAACGAGATCGGCACAGTCAACGATATCGTCGGCATCGGTGAAGTCACCCGCAATGCCGGTGTGCTGTTTCATGTGGACGCTGCCCAGAGTGCGGGCAAGATAGAAATTGATATGGGGCGGATGAAAGTGGATCTGTTGTCCATGTCGGGTCACAAGATGTATGGCCCCAAGGGTATAGGTGCGCTGTTTGTAAGGCGCAAACCACGGGTGCGGCTGGAGGCCCAAATGCACGGTGGTGGCCACGAGCGTGGCATGCGTTCCGGTACCCTGCCCACGCACCAGATTGTCGGTATGGGTGAGGCGGCGCATATCGCCAAAGAGTGTATGGCTGACGAGGCGGTGAGACTCAGTGCACTGCGCCAACGCTTTTGGGATGGCATCAAGGATATCGAGGAAGTGCACATCAATGGCGATGAGGATCAGCATCTGCCCGGGGCGATCAACGTCAGTATTGCCTTTGTGGAGGGCGAATCGCTGCTTATGTCCCTCAAGGACCTGGCCGTGTCCAGCGGCTCGGCCTGTACCTCGGCCAGCCTGGAGCCGTCCTATGTGCTGCGGGCGCTGGGTCTTAACGATGAGCTGGCTCACAGCTCCCTGAGGTTCAGTTTTGGTCGTTTTACCACGGTCGAAGACGTGGATGTGGCGGTCGGGCAGTTGCGCCAGGCAACGGAAAAATTGCGCGAGCTGTCGCCCTTATGGGATATGTACCAGGACGGCGTAGACCTGAACAGTATTGAATGGGCTGCGCACTAATGAAGGAAGATAATCATGGCTTATAGTGACAAGGTATTAGACCACTACGAAAATCCCCGCAACGTGGGCAAGCTCGATGACGGCGACGACAACGTGGGCACCGGCATGGTGGGTGCGCCGGCCTGTGGCGATGTCATGCGCCTGCAGATCAGGGTCAACGATGACGGCGTCATCGAGGACGCCAAATTCAAGACCTATGGCTGCGGTTCGGCTATTGCCTCCAGCTCTTTGCTGACTGAGTGGGTCAAGGGCAAGAACCTGGACGAGGCGGAGCAGATCAGGAACACTGAAATCGCCGAAGAGCTGGCTCTGCCGCCGGTGAAGATTCACTGTTCGGTATTGGCTGAGGACGCCATCAAGGCGGCGGTCAAGGATCTGCGCGAAAAGCGTAGCCAGGCTTAAATATGAGCGTCACCCTGACAGAGGCGGCCGCCACACACGTTGCGGGCCAACTGGCCAGCCGTGGCGGTGGTCTGGGTATCCGCCTGGGTATCACCACGTCCGGCTGTTCCGGTATGGCTTATGTACTGGAATTTGTCGATGAGCAGGTGCCTGAAGACCAGGTGTTTGAAGCGTACGGTGTGAAAGTATTTATCGACCCCAAGAGCATGGTCTACCTGGACGGCACTGAACTGGATTTTGTCCGGGAAGGTCTCAATGAGGGCCTGCAGTTCCGCAATCCCAATGTTTCGGCCGAATGCGGCTGTGGAGAGAGCTTCACCGTCTAATGACGGCGGTGTAATACACGCGGTATGTCCACTCCCGACTTTAAACAAAACTATTTCCAGCTGTTCAACCTGCCGGTGCAATTTGCCCTGGATCAGGCGCAGTTGGGTGTGCGCTACCGGCAGTTACAGGGTGAATTGCACCCGGACCGTTACGCCAATGCTTCAGATCATGAACAGCGCGTGGCGGTACAATATTCGGCGCTGGTGAATGCGGCTTATGCTACGCTGCGCAAGCCACTGGCGCGGGCATTGTACCTGCTGGAGCTGACCGGTATGGGACAGGAGGAAGTTTCCAGCCAACCGATCGACGGCGGCTTTTTGATCGAACAGATGGAACTGCGCGAAAAACTGGAATCGATGGGCGCTCTGGTCGACCCCGATCCAGTATTGGATCACCTGGTCACGGAAATCAGCGGTGACATCAAGATGCACCAGGATGAATTTGCCGCGGCCTATGCAGCCGATAGCCTGCCATCCGCAGCTGCCGCCTGTGTCAAAATACAGTACCTGGAGAAACTGCTGCGCGAAGCTGAGCAGATCGAATCTGACCTGATGGACAAAATGTAAATGGCCTTACTGCAAATCGCCGAGCCCGGCCAATCCCCTGTGCCGCACCAGGTGAAACAGGCTGTAGGCATAGATCTGGGCACCACCAATTCACTAGTGGCTACCGTACGTGGCGGTAGAGCCGCTGTGCTACCTGATAGGCACGGCGCTGTCATGTTACCTTCCGTGGTGAATTACTCCGCGCCTGATGCCGCTGTTGTGGGGTTGGAAGCGCAGGCTATGGCGGCGGACCATCCTGGTGACACGCTGGTGTCTGTAAAGCGTTTTATGGGGCGTGGTCGCAACGATGCCTATGCGGATGCGCAGCGCGCCCACTACCATCTGGCCGAGGGCGACGAAGGCATGGTGCGCTTTGTTACCAGCGCCGGGGAAATCAGCCCGGTACAGGCATCGGCGGAAATTCTCCGTACCCTGCGCAGCCGCGCTGTTGCCACCATGGATAGTGACATCGACGGCGCGGTTATAACAGTGCCAGCCTATTTTGATGAGGCCCAACGCCAGGCCACCAAGGACGCGGCGACTCTGGCAGGCCTGCCGGTGTTGCGCCTGTTGAATGAGCCCACCGCGGCCGCTGTGGCCTACGGTCTGGAGTCCGC
>QNFR01000140.1 GCA_003646405.1 Gammaproteobacteria bacterium | reverse complement strand
GATGTGTAACAATTTCTGAGTAAAAGAAATTGTTACAGATTCTTGACAGGATTTTCTTCGCAGTTTTATTAAAACAAGTGTATAAGCTCTAAACCCTGGTTGGTGATTTCAGAAAATCTACTTATTAGCTAGCTAATAAGTAGATGGCGAAGGGAAGATATTTAGGATGCTTGGTTTGACTATGATTGAAAAGGGAGTTTAAACTTTCCGTATCTTTGAGATACACGTATTGCCCCCCTATGGAAGATGAAATGAATACCGGAAATGCCAGTAAGATCCCCTCTTTTTACAAGGCACTGATGGTCGCGATAGCTGTCGTCACGCTCCTTGCTGTATGGCTGGTGCCTGATAACAGCCAGCCCACACCCACACCTCTGCCTGAATTACCGGGAACACAAAAGAGCGATGCGGGTCTGCCTCGGCCAGCCGATGGTAGTGCAGCAGTTATACTGGATGGCGACAGGGCGAGGGATTTCGTCGCGAGCCTGCGCAGCGACAGTAAGGAGTCCGATCCGGATACCGTTTTCGTTGAGGCTGAACGATTGCAGGGCGAGGGGTATATCGTAGATGCACACCTGCTGTATCGCTTCGCTGCGCGTCACGGTCACGGGCAGGCCGCTCTGGTGCTGGGTACCCAGGCCGATCCGGCCTTCTACGCTGCGACCAGCCCTGATACACTGCAAGACAGTCCCGAACAGGCCTACAAGTGGTACAGCATGGCTGCCGTCGCGGGCATCGAGGAGGCCGTAACGCGTCTGCAGGCGTTACACCAGAACGTGAAGCTGTCTGCTTCGGCCGGTGACGAACGCGCCCAGCACCTGCTACTTCTATGGCAATAGTTTTTCGAGAGATTGTAATTATGACAAGATTTTTGATGGTACTCGTGCTCGGCATGACGCCCCTGCTAGCAATCTGCGCCGAGCAACCCAGTGGCGGCAAAGAACCGCTGTTAATGAAAGGTAAACACGAACTTTACCAGCGCGTTCTAGCGGTGCCGGGTGTCCGCATCGCCAATGAAGCGGGCGGACAGGGCCTCGATCCGGTGGTGCCATTTACCGCTTTCTATGTCTATACACGTCGCACGCTAGGCGACACGGAGTGGCTAGAGGTAGGCACGGATCGGCACGGCACCCGCGCCGGCTGGCTGCCGCTCTCCAGTACGCTTGAGTGGAACCATGGGCTGACGGTAGCCTTCCGCGATCCGGCCGGGCACGATCGGGCGCTCCTGTTCAAAGATCAGGAATCGGTGCGCCAGCTCGCCAGTGAACACGATCTGGTAGCGTATGATCGACTCTATCAGGATGCCGTGCAGGAAACCCTCTCCGCAGACTCACCAGTGATAGCTATTCAGCCGCCCGGCTACATTGATATCCGCGAAGATTTTTACCTCGTACCAATCCATCGCTACCAGGATATCTATCTGGGCAACGAAAAGGCGCGTCTGCTCCAGATTTCGAGCGTTCCGCTGATTAGCGAACAGGGCACAGCAGACGATAAGCCAATCGGCTCGCAAACCTATACTGCAGGACTGGTGTTCGTAATTGACTCTACTCTGTCGATGGATCCCTACATTGATCGGACACGAGAAGCGGTTGAGAAAATCTATGATACGCTGGGTAGTGCGAAATTGCTCGGTAATGTGAACTTCGGACTTGTGGCCTTTCGCGATAACCTGGCAGCCACTCCTCGCCTGGACTACCTCGCACGTACCTATGTCACACTGGAACAGGGTAGAGACGGGGCGGGTTTTCTGTCCCGGGTAAAATCACTACAGGCAGCCAGCATTTCCAGCCGGGACTTCAAAGAGGATGCCTACGCTGGTGTGAAGCGGGCGATCGAATCAATGAACTGGACGGGCCGTAATGCGCGCTATGTGGTGCTAATTACCGACGCAGGTGCGCGTGACGCCGACGACCCGCTTTCCAGCACCAGCCTGGGCGCCGCCAGCCTGCGGCAACTGGCCCTGGATAAGGGTGTTGCCATCTTCGTACTACATTTACTGACGCCAGCCACCATGGCGGACCATGCTCGCGACGCCGAGCAGTATCGCGCACTTGCAGATTTTCCGGACATTGGCAGCCTTTACTACGGTATACCCACCGGTGATATCAATGAATTCGGCAAGGTTCTGGATGCACTGGCCGGCCAGATCACCGAGCAGGTACGGACAGCTGCGACAGATGAAGAATTACCGATGCCGGTACCGACTAGCGATGATGTGCAACTGGCGAATTTACAGGCCAGGGTAGCGAAGCTCGGCCATGCATTGCGCATGCGTTATCTACAAAAGTCTGAGGGCGGTCAGGTACCAAGCGTGTTTAATGCATGGATGCTGGACCGCGACTTTCGCGACCCGGAACGTCCGACCATGGATGTCAGAGTACTGCTCACTCGTGACCAGCTTTCGGAGCTACATGACGTGCTTACCCAGATACTAGACACGGCCGAGGAAGGACTGTTGTCACCACAAAACTTCCTCAATGAGCTGAAGAGCCTAGCTGCGACTGCCTCGCGCAGCCCTGAGCAACTGGGTGGCACCACATCTATAACCGCGGGAAAAGGCAACAGCCTGGCAGATATGGGTTTCATGCAGGAATACATCGAGGATCTTCCCTACACTGGTGAAGTGATGGAACTGTCTCTGAGTGACTGGCAGAGCTGGTCGACCTTGCGACAGATTGCCTTTCTCAACAGCCTGGAGGAAAAGGTCAGTTATTATCGTGCGCTGCACGATCATACCGACCTCTGGGTCAGTCTTGATGGTGGGCCGGTGAGTGGTGATTCGGTCTATCCCATTCCACTGGAGATGCTTCCATAGAATCATGTTCAATTGTGCCAGATGAATGTGTCGAGTATGTGATGGACAACATGTTTGAAAGAAATGCCAGTTGTGGATTTGGTTCGTCCTCTTGCGTCGACATTCGCAAGCCCCGTAATTATCCAGGGGGTATAAATTTTGAGTAGCGCAATCTCGACAGCACCTCAATCTGGGGCGCCGCTTATCTATCACCTGCGTGATGTGGTCAAGACCCGAGAAGCCAAGGACGCGGCATTTACTCTTAGGATTCCGAGCCTGCAAATCGCCATGGGTGAGAAGATTGCACTAATCGGCGAATCGGGTTCCGGTAAGTCAACCCTGCTGGACATGCTCGCCTTCATCCTGCAACCGTCAGAAATCGGTGCCTTCAGCTTTCGACCGGAGCGCGACGAGCAACCGCTGAATATTCAGGCCTACTGGAAAAAAGGCAAGATTAACGAACTGGGCGATCTGCGCAAACGTTACATTGGCTACGTAATGCAGAACGGTGGTCTGCTCCCATACCTCACGGTCCGGGATAACATGAATCTGTGTCGCAGTGTGCTCGGGCTTCGTCCCGATGGCATGGTCGAACATCTGGCTGACGAACTCGGCATCACCGCCCATCTGAACAAGCTGCCGGATGCGCTATCCACCGGTGAGCGTCAGCGGGTCGCCATCGGTCGCGCGGTTGCTCACCGCCCCTCCATCGTGATCGCCGATGAGCCAACCGCTTCCCTCGATCCCTATGCTGCCGAGAAGGTGATGTCCATGTTCATCGGCCTGGCGGAGGAATTCGACATCACCGTGATTCTGGCCAGCCACGCATGGGATCACATCAAACAACTGGGTCTGCGTCGGCTTACCCATCGGACCATCCGTAATCACAACAAAATGTTCACCGAGACCGTGGTGACCGGCTGAATCATGGCCAGGTCCTGGAGCAAGATTTTTCACCTAGCAATCCGTGACTATGTTCACGAATGGCTGATGTCAATCTGCTTCGTGCTCGCACTTGCGGCGGTGCTGGGGCCCATGATGGTGCTGTTCGGTCTTAAGTTCGGGATCGTCGGTGCGATGGTGGATCAGCTCATCGAGAACCCCCTCAACAGAGAGGTTCGCCCTGTCGGAAGTGGCTACTACGACCACGCATGGCTGGAGACCGTACTTGAGCGACCGGATGTAGCCTTCCTAGTACCACGCACCCGAAGCATCGCTGCAACGATCGAACTCAGCAGTGAGCACTCGCCACGCATTGTACCGGTGGAGCTGATACCCTCGGATCATGGCGATCCGCTACTGTCACCGGACGATCCGCTGCCGGAGGGCGTCACCCGGCTAGTGCTATCCCAGAGCGTGGCTGAAAAGCTGAAGGTAGCACCTGGCGACACACTGGACGGCAGTCTCACCCGGCATTTTCGCGGCCAGCAGGAACGCGTGCATCTGCCTTTGAGCATAGCGGCGATCGCACCGGCAGCGGCATTCTCGCGTGACGGCGCCTTCGTCTCGGTGGCGCTGCTCGAAGCGCTGGAGGATTTCCGGGATGGGCGAGCAGTTCCTTCCCTCGGCTGGGATGGCGATGCCGCGGATGCCAATCGAACCTACCCGGGCTTTAGACTCTATGCACGCTCCATCTATGATGTGGCTGGCCTGCGAGACGCTTTCTCAAAGCTCGATGTCGACGTGCATACTCACACTACCGAAATTGAGCTGGTGCAACGCCTGAACCGGAATCTGACGTCTATCTACTGGGCGATTGCCCTGGTCGGTCTGGTAGGGTTCTCGCTGTCATTGGGGGCAAACCTCTGGGCAAATATAGACCGCAAGCGCAAGGAACTGTCGGTGCTGCGCCTAGTAGGATTTAGGACTGCAGACATCGTCTGGTTTCCCATGGTGCAGTCGCTATTTACCGCCGTACTGGGCTGGGCACTGGCGGTTGCAATATACCTGGTCACAGCCCTGGTCATCAATGACATGCTGGCAGCGCAGCTGGAAACGGGACAACAAGTGTGCCGGTTGCTACCCTGGCACTACGCGATAGCCCTGCTGCTGACCTGCACCTCCGCCGTGCTCGCGGCTGGGCTTGCCGGTCTACGTTCAGCACGCGTCGAACCATCCGAAGGTTTGCGAGACCTGTGACACACGTTTTGTTTTACTAAAATTCATTATTGTCCGTAAATTCGCTATCGATATAAATTCTGGGTGTCCGCTAACAGTATTTAGTGCATTCGGTGAATTATGCCGACAGACCGAAATGGGTCAACAACCTGTCACATTAAATATTCCAACAATGATTTGCGCAAACAACAGTATCTTATATGAATAGATAACATCACCTACTCCCCAACGAACCACAAGCCAGTTCCTCACATCGAGGGCTGGCTTTTTTCATTATGGAGACCTTAATTATGCAATACATCAACCACTGGCCTAACATGGTCGAACTCGCATTACCGGAACCCGTCGCCCAGGACCTACACCTCCACAAGCCTGTTTTCTTGTACCTAATATATCTGTTTAAGCCGCAACAATATCAGCCAAACCATCTCTTGACTTTGGCCTATAACCATAGTAAAAGTAATGAATTATAGATATTAATGAGGGTAGTTATGCAAAACACATATACAGATAAGAGCCAGCTCCCCTTCAAGTGTCGCATGCTATGCGTCTCGCTGATTGGTGGCTCACT
>QNFR01000139.1 GCA_003646405.1 Gammaproteobacteria bacterium | reverse complement strand
GAGGCCATTCTGAAGGTTCTTCCTTCTGAGGACGTCGAGAATCTGGAGGCAGAGCAGCTTGCATTGCTGTGGCTGGAGGATGCGCTGGGGCGTAACCTTTCGGCCTACGCAAACAAGCGGTGGCAAATGACGGCTTTCAGCTACTTTTATTGACTACGGATTTCAGTCGTTGGACCCTGCGTAATACGCATGGGGCCTTGTGGCCCCCGACTTACTTGAAGATATCTGGCTAGCAGCCAATCACTTGCCGTAAACTGGTGCAGTGTCCTGAATATGCGATTTATACTGGACACTACATTCAGTGATAACTTTTTCAGTACAACTGGTTTGGCATTTTTTGAGTGCAAATCAACAATATAGGGGTTTACATGAATAAATTCGCACTACTCGCGCCAGCTGCTTTCCTCGCGGCCGCTCACTTTAGTCCTGCACAGGCACAAGATGAGCTCATCTACGTTGCGGTGGAGCCATGTCGGATAGCGGACACCCGAAAGTCAGCTGTTGGCGTTATCATGGCGAATACATCCCGCAACTTCCTGATTGCTGGAACAGCCGAGGACATGGCGGTACAGGGAGGGGTGGTGGATTGTCTGAACCCAAAAGGAGACGTATCCCCCGTGGCTATTTCTGCTTATATCCTCGCCGTACCAGCCGATAGTTCAACCAGTCAGGGTGTGCTGACGGCATACCCTTCTGATTTGCCCCCCCCGCCCTCGGGCTCCGGATCCACGGTAAACTTTGCCAAAGACCAGATCATTGGTAATACGACCAATGTCACCGTCTGCGTCGATGGTAGTTGTCCCTCCGACGGCGAATTGGCGATCCTGGCAAGAAGAACCGACGAGCATGTGGTGATCGATGTGCAGGGATATTTCTATCCGCCGACCTTGATCCCCGGCTATGAAATCGTGCAAGCCGCTTTTGCTACCGCGGGTAGTAACACGCTCACCGCCGAAGCGATCTGCCCAGCAGGCAAAAAGGTGCTCGGTGGAGGGGGCAGCCTTGCTGTTTCTAGCTGGTTCCTTGATGGGAGCTATCCACGGCCCGACGGTTTGGGTTGGCGGGTCCGTTACAAAACCTCGGGAGCAACATTCAGTGCCACCGGTGTGGCCTGGGCAGTCTGCGCCAAGGTGAACTAATTAACCGGCCTTGGCCACCGGCTGATTATAGTAGAGATACCCGCCTGTCATGTCAATCCACGACCCACAATAGCGCTGCAAAGCGCAATGAGGTGCCGACATATTTACCTGTACCTGCACCAGGTATAAAAGCAAGGTAGCCTAAGAGTTGCTGCAGGGTATATGATGCGCGCCACAGTAATGGTCTGTATCTCTCAGAGGTATCATCATGAAAATCATCTACTACAAATTCATGGCGTTCGCAGTCACCTGGCTGCTGCGACTGCTGCCGCGTAACACTCCTGTTGTCTACAAAGGCATCAATTCGGCCCTGGTCTTGTGCGAGCAGGTGGCTCTACTGGGCTTTACCCGGGTCATTATCATTACGGATGAGTTCCTGGGCAGTTCAGGTATTCTCGATGGCGTGAAGAGCACGCTGACCGAAAACGGTGTGAAATTCGTGGTGTTCGACGGTGTGCTACCCGACCCTACCTTCGACCAGGTACAGGCAGGTGAAGCGATACTGAGAACCGAGAACTGCCAGGCGGTTATTGCAGTAGGTGGGGGTTCCGTACTGGATGCGGCCAAGATGATAGCCATGCTGCACACCAATCCCGGCCCCCTGGAAAAATTTGACGGCATACAGACGTGCAAAAAACCCGGTCTGCCCATGTTTGCCATTCCCACCACAGCGGGCACCGGCTCCGAAATCACTCTGGCGGCGATTATCACCGACCCTGTATCACATAGAAAAATACCGATAGCGGACAGTAAAATGATCCCTGGCTACATCGCCCTGGATGCAGAAATCATGAAGGGCATGCCCCCGGGGATTACGGCTGCCACCGGCATGGACGCTCTCACCCACGCGGTGGAGTCCTACCTGAGCAAAGCCTCTAACGAATCAACTGAAATCCAGGCCAAGACGGCCATCCGACTGATCTTCATGTATCTGGTGAAGGCGTATCACAACGGCAACGACATGCGGGCGCGGGATGCCATGGCCATGGCATCTTTCTATGCTGGAGCCGCCTTCGGCAAGACCTCGGTGGGCTATGTACACGGCATTGCCCACCAGTTGGGACGGGTTTGCGGCACGCCACACGGCAATGCCAATGCCATGGTTCTGCCCGAAGTACTGGCTGCCTATGGTGATTGCGTACACGCTCGCCTGGCCGACCTTGCGCGACTGGTAAACATTGGTGAACCCGGCAACGGCGACAGTCAACTGGCCGGTCAGTTCATCCAGGCCATTGTCGATATGCGTCGGGAAATGTCACTGCCGTTGCAGCCCAAGGATCTGAAACTACAGGATATTCCCGGCATCGTCGACGACGCTATCAGCGAGGCCGGGAAACTTTATCCGGTGCCGCGCTATATGTCTAAAGATGAACTCAGGTGTATCGTCAACGGCTTACTCGCCGCTTGATAACCGAATTAACAGGAACATTGCATTATGGCAACGAAATTCAATGCGGTCAGTTTCCTGGCGCGCTGGCTATTCGCAGCCGCCCTGGTCTTCGGGACCTATAACCCCTCGGACTACTGCTACGTCAATTGGATCTTCAGCGAGGGCACAGAGTTCGGGCCAGTGCCGGCTGCGGTGGGTATCGCACTGTTGATCTGCTGGATTATTTTTCTGCGGGCCACCATGATGTCCATGGGCTGGCTCGGCATCATCCTTGGGGGCGCCCTGTTCGCCTGCCTGATCTGGCTGCTGGTGGATATCGGCTGGCTCAGCCTGGATTCCAGTGGCGCCATAACCTGGGTAGTCCTGTTGGTGTTGTCATTGATCCTAGCCACCGGCATGTCCTGGTCCCATATCCGACGACGCCTCACTGGCCAGGTCGATGTGGACGAGGTTGACGACTGAATCAAGCGGGTCGGGGCCAGCAATACCTTCAGGTCGCCCCAACCCACCTATGAGCCGCTAGGCATAAAAAGCGGCGAAGGTGTCGATAAACTCCCGCAGCATGTCCGCCGGCAGGTCGTTGATTCCCGCCGCGGCCTTGCGCCCACCGCCGGTAGGAAATTTCATACACAATTCATCGGCGCCGGTCTTGTTGCTGAGGGGAGCGCGCACGCTGACGAGGTAGCAGCCATTGGCTTTAGTGGTGATCACCGCGTGGCCGCGAGCCGGGTCACCGTTAGCCAGGTCGTTGCTGTATACGCCACTTACCCGTCGCGCCCAAGGCTCGTTAGGGAGCATGTATACAGCCACCGCCGCATCTTTATACTCAGAGGCCAGCGACCCCGCACTGGCCATATCCTGCCGGTAGCCCTGCTCCAGTTTCTGGAAATGCTCGGCGCCGTCGCTCATGAAATCCAGTGGGCTGGCGTAGGGGCTTATCAAACGGTACAACTGGGCAGGCTCGAAATGCAGGTCATCCAGGTTGGAGCCATAGCCGTTGTAGTTGATATAGACACCGAGGTTTTCCAGGTGTTGCAAGTTGCCTTCGTTCAACGCCAGTGGTTTGGCGAGAAGCCGTGCGCTGTCCTTGAGATTGTCGCCGAAGGTACCCACTACCGCCCATTCCAGAAATTTGCCGTCCAGATACCTGTTGACCAGCAGGCTGGTACATACGTCGGGTGCAGTATTGATCAAAGTTTGCAGGTTGTCATGTTCGGGGATTTCCCCGGCGAAGTGGTGATCGCAATACAATACATCAGCACCGGCGGCCAGCGCCCGTTCCAGACCGGCCCTGTTCTTGTCCAATGAAACATCCAGCACCGTCACCTTGGAGCCGGGGCCTGCCTGCACTTTTTCCAGCAGGTTGATGTCGCGCTTTACCCCGGTGATCAATTGTGCCTCGCGGGGCTGTGCATTGCGCAGTTGGGTCAGGGCGCACAGCCCGTCGGCATCACCATTGAAAACGTCAAAATGGGTCATATTGTTTTCCTAATGAAGGTATGAATGACTCTGCGGTATTACAGCGGACCATGGCACAATAGCTCAGGGATTGTCGCGGAACAATTCCTTCACATTGGAAACAGCAGTGGTAGCGGCATCGATGCGCGCCAGTTTTCCCTGTCTTTTCCACAAGTGGTCATAGCGGACCTGGTGGCCTCCGAAGCCACTCACTGCAGAATTCAATACCGTGCTGATGCCGTCACAGTCAAGCGTATCGCAATAGTCGATCAGGTCGGACAGCAGCTTGTGTATCTGTGTGAAGGACAGGCACTCTTCTTCAGCACGCATGATCATGGGATGCCCGGTTCCGGTCACATTGGTACCGAGCAACAACTCCTCGTGCAGTTTCTCTCCCGGGCGCAGGCCAATAAATTCAATGTCGACATGCTCCCCCACGTGGGTATCATGATTCATTTCGTAACCACTGAGACGGATCATGCGGCGGGCCAAATCCACAATGCGTACCGGCTCACCCATATCGAGTACAAATACATCACCTCCGGTTCCCATCGCCCCCGCCTGTAATACAAGCTGTGCCGCTTCGGGAATACTCATAAAATAACGTGACACTTCGGGGTGGGTCACTGTAACGGGTCCGCCACTTTCGATTTGTTCCCGAAACAGGGGAACCACAGAACCTGAAGAACCCAAAACGTTGCCGAACCGCACCATACAAAATCGGGTGGCGCTATCACTCGGGTTACGGAGGTTCTGGTTCTGGGCCATGCCCTGCAGAACCATCTCGGCAAAGCGTTTGGAGGCGCCCATGATATTGGTGGGGCGTACCGCCTTGTCGGTGGAAACAAGCACGAAAGTCTCTACACCGGCCACACGTGCTGCCTCCGCTGCGTACCAGGTACCGAACACGTTGTTGGCAACACCCTCGGCAATGTTGTACTCCACCATCGGTACATGCTTGTAAGCCGCCGCGTGATACACCGTCTGCACCCGGAATGTGCGGTAAATACTCTCCAAACGACGCTGGTCCTGCACCGAACCGAGTAAAGCCACCAGTTCCACTTCAAGCTTCAGGTTCGCCATCACCATCTGCAATTCACGTTCAAGGCTGTACAGGGCGTACTCGGAGTTATCCAGTAACAGCAGTTCACGCGGACCCGATATTATGATTTGGCGACACAGCTCAGACCCGATCGACCCACCCGCACCGGTAACCATCACCACCTTGCCGGTGATACAACGCTCGACCAACTCGGGGTGGGGCGGCACCGGATCCCGTCCCAACAAGTCATCCAGCTCTATATCTTGAATCTGGGTGATACTGGCCTGGCCTGCCAGCAACGCCATGATTCTGGGCACAGTACGCACGTAGACCGGCAGGCCCACCAGGGAATTGATAATCTCTTTGCGCCGATCCGGCGATGCCGAGGGAATGGCCAGTAGCACCTGGGTTATATCATGCTCGGCAATCAACTGCGGCAAATCTTCCGGCCGCACTACCTGCAACCCGTTGATAACCGAGCGCTG
>QNFR01000138.1 GCA_003646405.1 Gammaproteobacteria bacterium | reverse complement strand
CCCGCTTGTGATAGTTGTTATTGCCATCGTGGTCGCGATGGCAATGATTGCTTCACGCCCGGAGCTTCCCATGAGCGACGCAGGAATGCCTTTGCCGCGGGTGAAAACCATTGCAGTGGAAATTGGCGATGTGCCGGTTTCTATCGTCGCTTACGGCAGTGTTGGCGCCAGGCATGAGTTGGAATTGGCCAGTGAAGTGACGGGAAGAGTGGTGTGGGTGGCGTCGGAGTTTGAGCCCGGCGAAATGGTCGCCGCGGGCAAGGTGTTGTTGCGGGTCGATGCTGTCAGCTATCGCCTGGCTTTGGCCGAAGCCAATGCGGCCCTGGTGCGCGCCAATAATGCGCTGGCGGATGCCAAAGCCCTGAAGCGCAAAGCCGCGGCTGCTGAGGCCAAGCTTAATATTGAAGCCGCCCGGCAGCGTATTATCAAAACAGAGCAGGATCTGGCCTACACCGAGATACGGGCACCGTTTAATGCGGTTATCGATAAGCAATTGGTGGAGTTCGGGCAGTATATCAACACCGGTCAGGCTGTGGCACGCCTGCTCAGCAGTGATACCGCCGAAGTGAGTCTCCCGGTGTCGGCCGCCGACTCGGGTTTTCTGGATCCCATAATGCATGCTCCTGTGGTTCTTACTGCGAAAATCGGGACAGACCAGCGGCAATGGCAAGCGACCGTGTTACGCATCGAATCCCGTGTTGATCGACAGACTCGCGTTGTTCCGGTTGTGGTGGAAGTGGCATCGCCCTATGACGTCAGTGCCCATCCCCATGTGCTACCACTGGGTTTGTTCGTGGCAGCACATATTCCCGGAAAAGTTGTCACTTCGGCTGTCCGTCTACCGCGTTCGGTCTTGCAGGCGGACGGCTCTGTTTTTGTGTTGTCGGGAAATACGCTGCAGCGAAGGCCGGTGATGATTGCCCATCGCGAGGGTGATTTTATCGTCATAAATGGTGGGCTCACTGCGGGGGACCTGGTTGTGGTTACCCGCCTGGAGGTTATGTTTGAGGGAATGAAAGTAGAGCGCAGTGATGCCTGAATCGCGTTACCAGAATGAGAGCGGCCCCATCGGCTGGATGGCCACCAACCCTATAGCCGCCAACCTGCTGCTGGTGATTGTGTTGATTGCCGGATATATCGCGATTGGCGGCATTCGCAAAGAGGTATTTCCCAGTTTTCCGACAGACACGTTCACCGTTACCGTCCCCTATCCCGGCAGTTCACCGGTGGAGGTTGAGCAAGGCATCGTGCTCAAGCTTGAAGAAGAGCTGCGCGATATCATTGGCGTCAAAGAGATACGCAGCGCGGCGATGGAGGGCGTCGCTGTTATCACAGTGGAAATGGAAGCGGGCAGTGATATCGCCAAGGCCCTGAATCAGGCCAAAGTGCGGGTGGACGGAATTCGTTCTTTTCCCCTGGATGCCGAGGAGCCGATTGTTGAAGAAGTGATTAGCCGTGGCTTTGCCATGCGCGTCAGCCTCTATGGAAATATTGATGAAAATGGCCTCAAGCAACTGACAGACCAGGTCCGTGAAGAAATTCTCGAATTGGAAGGGATTAGTGAAATTCGCATGCTGGGAGAACGCAGCTACCAACTCTCTATCGAGGTGTCGACTGCAAGCCTGCGGCGCTATGGTCTCGATTTTGATCAAGTCGTCAATGCCGTGAGGAATCGCTCCAGGGATTTGCCCGGTGGCACTGTGCGCACGGCAGATGGCGCGATTAAGTTACGATCGGTCTCGCAGGCCTATAGTGGTGAAGAATTTTCCTCTCTGACCTTGCTGACCAGAGACGATGGTACGCGTATTAAACTTGGCGATATCGCCCAGGTGATCGATGGTTTTGAGGACCAGCCGGTACTCAGTACGCTCAATGGTCGCCGTGCCGTGACTCTGACTATTGATAGAGTGGGTAATCAGGATGTGCTGAAAATGACCACTCGCCTGCGTAATTATATCGCTGAAAAACAGGCAAGTCTGGCTGACGGGGTACATATAGTTGGCTGGATTGATGAGAGTAATATTCTTCGCGGCCGGATTGAGTTAATGCTACGCAACGCCGCGCAGGGTGCGGTTTTGGTGGTGTTGGCGCTGGCCCTTTTTCTCAACGTCACCCTGGCACTGTGGGTGATTGTCGGGGTGCCCTTTGCGGTGATGGCCACGCTGGCGACGATTTATTTTCTCAATTTGCCAATATCGATAAATGTTCTGTCAGTATTCGCTTTCATTCTGGTGCTGGGGATCCTGGTTGATGACGGTATTGTCACCGCCGAGAGCGCCTATGCGCGCCTTGAGTCGGAACGACAGGGGGTTGCCAGCGTGGTTCGGGGAGTGCGCAGGGTTGCCATGGCGACCATATTCGGGGCATTGACGACCATGATAGCCTTTAGCCCGACATTGTTACTGACCGAGGGTTTCGCCCGGGTCATGACCCACATCGGTCCCGTTGTTATTCTTTGTGTGTTCTTTTCCCTGATAGAAACCAAACTGATTCTTCCCGCCCACCTGCGCCATATTCGTATCGGGGTGGAGGCCTCCAGTGGCTGGCGCAGATCTATTGATAGAGTCCAGGGCTGCTGTTCTTCGGCATTGAAAAATTTCGCCTCCGGGCCCTATCGGCGATTGTTACAGCTTAGCCTGAATCATCGCTATACCACTTTGTCGGTGTTTCTGGCGGTGCTTATTATTTGCCTGGCACTGGTACCCGCGGGGTTGGTCCGATTTGTATTTTTTCCGAACGTGCCCTCGGACCAGATTATGGTGAAGCTGGAAATGCCCCAGGGAACGCCCTGGCAAACAACACACGACTATGCGCGGCGTATAGAGTCAGCCGCGCAGGCGATGAACGAACGTTATCTGGTGTCGCTCGATACCACCGTCGATGTGATTCGGCAACTGATGGTGGTGTCTGAAAGTGATACCAGTGCCAGGGTGGATCTCGATTTGGTGCCCAGTGAGGAACGCACTATAAGCTCAGTGGTCCTGGCACAATGGTTGCGGGAAGAGTTGGGTACGCTGGAAGGCGCACGAGCTATCAGTATCGATGCGGTAGCAGGTCCTCCAGGCTCAGCGTTGGAGGTGCAGCTAAGCGGGAAAAGCCTGGAGAGCTTACGTATGGCCGCTGTGGATTTGAAGCGCTCCCTGGCGCTGATGGAGGGTGTACAGGATATCAGCGATAGTTTTAATGCCGGCGGCAGGGAGTTGGATATCCATGTGACCCCTGAGGGCGAAGTGCTGGGGCTTGGTGATGTGGAACTGGCCAGGCAGGTACGGCAGGCGTTTTTCGGCGCCGAGGTGCAGCGGGTTCAGCGCGGACGACATGAAGTGCGCGTCTACGTCCGCTTGCCCGCTGCAGACCGCGCCCGGATCGACAGCCTGCAGGCCCTGTGGATTCGGCTTCCGGATGGACGCAAAGTGCCTTTTTCCGTGGTAGGTGAGGCGCGGGAACTCATCGGCCTGAGCGTGATCAATCGTACGGACCGCAAGCGTGTGGTGAATGTGCAAGCGGACATTAATAAACGCCTGGTTGAGCCCGGCGAAGTGACACGGTTACTGGAGAGAGATGTTTTACCTCGGTTGCTCGAACAATACCCCGACATCGAGTATCACTTCGGGGGTCAGGCGGAAGACGAACAGGATACATCCTCCGTATTGGGGTACGCCATTACCATGGTGTTGCTGATAATATTTGCCGCGTTGGCGATACCGCTGAAAAGCTATATTGAACCGCTGTTGATCATGTCGGTGATTCCCTTTGGCATTATCGGCGCTATTATTGGCCATCTGGTGCTGGGCAAGGACCTCAGTATTCTGTCAGTTATCGGCATAGTCGGCCTGGTCGGGGTGGTGGTGAACGACAGCCTGGTGATGGTCGATTTTATCAATCACTATATCGATGAGGGACACGATTGGTGTTCGGCGGTGATGGAGGCGGGACCCATGCGTTTTCGCGCGGTGATATTGACCTCACTAACCACCTTTCTCGGCCTGCTGCCGATTCAACTGGAAACGTCGATTCAGTCCGAGTTTGTCAAACCTATGGCAATCTCGGTTGCCTTCGGCGTACTTTTCGCCACCTTTGTCACCCTGATTTTGGTGCCAGTGCTCTATTTCATCGCCAAGGATGTGGAGCGCCTGGTAAAAAGCCTGTGAAAATCGACCCTATCAACATCGCCGCGCGTATTCTTTTTACCGCCCTGCGCCAACTCGATGCCCTGGAAAAGGCGGCTCCCAATATTATCCTTACTCGTGGAAGGAGAAGCATATGACGATCAAAGGCTTACAGCTATACTCTTTGGTAAAAGAGGATAGTACGCTCGAAATTGCGTTGGCGGAGGTGGAGATGCCCGAGCCCCTCCAGGACGAAGTCATTGTCAGGGTCGAAGCGACACCGTTGAATCCCTCTGATATCGGCTTGCTTTTTGGGCCTGCGGATATGCGCACCGCCACGGTGAGTGGTACCGCTGAGCGGCCTGTAATCAGTGCTGAAATCCCGGACAACCTGATGCGGCTGGCCAGCGCTCGCCTGGGCAAGGCCATGCCTGTGGGCAATGAGGGTGCCGGTGTGGTTGTGGCGGCGGGTTCCTCTGAGGCTGCCCGGGCTCTTATGGGCAAGACTGTCGGTATGGTTGGCGGAGAGATGTACGCCCAGTACCGTTGCTTGAAAGCAAGTATGTGTATGGATTTACCGGAAGGCACCACGCCCGCACAGGCTGCATCGTGCTTTGTAAATCCGCTGACCGCTCTGGGTATGGTTGAAACCATGCGTACCGAGGGACATACGGCGCTGGTGCACACGGCAGCGGCGTCCAACCTGGGGCAAATGCTCAACCGGCTCTGCGCTGAAGAGGGCATCGGCCTGGTTAATATCGTGCGCAAGGCGGAACAGGAGACATTATTGAGAGACCTGGGTGCCAGCTATGTTTGTAATTCCACAGCCGATACCTTCCATCAAGATCTTACCGAAGCGCTGGTGAAGACCGGTGCGACATTGGCATTTGATGCCATAGGCGGTGGCGACCTGGCCAGCCAGATTCTCAAGTGTATGGAAGTTGCAGCGAACCAAAGCAGCAGCGATTACCGCCATTATGGATCAGATGTGTACAAGCAGGTATATATCTATGGTCGCCTGGACAAGCGCCCGACCATTCTCAGCCGCGATTACGGCTTTTCCTGGGGTGTTGGCTGCTGGTTGTTGTTTTCATTTGTGAAAAAAGCCGGCACGGAGCGAATCACTGAATTAAATGCCAGCATTGCCGCGGGCCTCAAAACCACCTTCGCCAGTCACTATACGAAGGAGATTTCCCTGGTGGAAGTGCTGTCGCTACAGGCTATTGCCGAATACAGCAAGCAGACCACCGGGGAAAAATTTCTGATCAAACCTCACTCACTCGCCTGATTGCCAGCACAAGGGTCGCAGTACACTAGCCCCTGGGCGGGTAATCCAGGGTGTTTTTCAATGCGGTGATGTCATCGGCACCGAAGTCGGGGAAGGGCAATCGATCCTGCTCACGCCACTCCTGCAATGTTGTTTCTATATGGCCCAATTGCTCAGCGCTT
>QNFR01000137.1 GCA_003646405.1 Gammaproteobacteria bacterium | reverse complement strand
GGTGCTGTCGCCGTCACGCAGTTCCAGCGCCTCGCGCGACCCGGTGGATGCACCGGAGGGAGCGCAGGCGACACCCCGCTCGCCTGAACCCAGGGTCACTTCCGCCATTATCGTGGGGTTGCCGCGAGAATCCATAATCTCGAAAGCCTGTATGTCGGCAATATTACTCATTGCTATAACTCCATTGTTGATACTGGTGCTGATGCGGTTCTATTCAATGCTCTATTCAATAGCCAGGGGTGGCAGTGACTTGACCAGATCATCCACCGCTTTAACCTGTCGCAGAAAGGGTTCCAGTTGCGCCAGGGGCAAGGCACTGGGGCCGTCACACAAGGCTTTATCCGGATCCGGGTGCGCCTCCAGAAACAGGCCCGCCAGGCCAACCGCCATACCCGAGCGGGCCAGGTCCGCCACCTGCGCCCGGCGTCCGCCGGACGCCGCACCACCGCTATCACGGCACTGCAGTGCGTGTGTCACATCAAAAATCAGGGGCGCATTGCCACAGGTCTGCTTCATCACCCCGAAGCCCAACATGTCCACCACCAGGTTGTCGTAACCAAAGTTGCTGCCCCGCTCGCACAACATGACCCGCGTATTACCGCACTCGCCAAACTTCTCCACTATGTTGCCCATCTGCGAAGGGCTGAGAAACTGGGGTTTTTTGATATTGATCACCGCGCCGGTGGCGGCCATCGCCTCTACCAGGTCGGTCTGGCGCGCCAGGAAGGCGGGCAGCTGGATGATGTCGCACACCTCGGCTGTGGGCGCCGCCTGCTCCGGTGTGTGCACATCGGTAATCACCGGCACGCCGAACGTAGATTTTACGTCAGCCAGTATGGACAGCCCCTCTTCCAATCCGGGGCCCCGGTAGGAGTGAATAGACGAGCGATTGGCCTTGTCGAAAGACGCCTTGAAAACGTAGGGAATACCCAGGGCGGCGCACACCTCGACATAGTGCTGTGCCACCCGCAGGGCGAAATCGCGGCTCTCCAGCACATTCACCCCACCCAGTAGTACAAAGGGGGCGGTATTGGCTATGCTTATATTTGCTACGGAAACAGTCTGGTCATTCACTGCCTGTCCTCTTCAAGGGTTTGTTATCAAGCCTGCATGGCATCCGGTTTATTTACCCCGGGAATGGGCAATGGCCGCTTCGATATAGCTGGTGAACAGCGGGTGCCCACCGCGTGGCCGGGAAGTAAATTCAGGGTGGAACTGGCAGGCCACAAACCAGGGATGTTGCGGCAGCTCGACCATCTCTACCAGAGAGCGATCCGCCGACCAGCCTGCCACGCGCATACCCGCATCCTGCAGCTGCGCCAGATAATTATTGTTCACCTCATAGCGGTGGCGATGACGCTCTTCGATGGTGTCTTGACCGTAGACCCCGCGCACCATGCTACCCGGTTCCAGGTGGCAGGGCTGGGCCCCCAGGCGCATGGTGCCACCCATATCGGAGGACTCATCCCGTTGCTCGGAACTGCCATCGACATTCATCCACTCGGTAATCAGCGCGATAATCGGGTGAGGGGTGGTCCGGTTCATCTCGGTGGAATCGGCGTCGGCCAGACCACACACGTTGCGCGCGTATTCTACCAGCGCCACGTGCATGCCCAGGCAAATGCCCAGGAAAGGTATGTTGTTCTCACGCGCATAGCGTACGGCGCTGATTTTACCCTCCACACCCCGGTCACCAAAACCGCCGGGGACCAGGATGGCATCCATCCCGTTCAGCGCCCCGGTGCCGTCCCGCTCGATATCCTCGGCGTCAATATGCTCTATCGTGACCTTGGTGTGGGTCTGCAAGCCGGCGTGCTTAAGCGCCTCGTTAAGGGATTTGTAGGCATCCAGCAAGTCCACATACTTACCCACCATCGCCACCTTGACCTGGCCGATACTGGGGCTGAACTCCCGCTGCACCACATCTTCCCACTCGGACAGATCAGCTTTCTTACAGTCGAGACCAAAGCGCTCCACCACAAAATCATCCAGGCCAAAGTCACGCAGCATGCCGGGGATACGGTAGATGGAATCCACGTCCAGCAGTGGAATAACAGCGCGCTCTTCCACATTGGTGAACAGAGAAATTTTCTTGCGAGCGCTCTCCCCAATCTCCACGGCACAGCGACACAGCAGGATGTCGGGCTGCAGGCCGATGGAGCGCAGCTCTTTTACCGAGTGTTGGGTAGGCTTGGTCTTGATTTCACCGGCGGTGGCGATATAGGGCACCAGAGTCAGGTGCATGAGCAATGCTCGGCTGGGCCCCATTTCCACTTTCAGCTGCCGTGCGGCCTCCAGAAATGGCAGGCCCTCTATATCACCCACGGTACCGCCAATCTCGATCACCGCCACATCCGCGTCACCGGCACCGAGCACCACACGGCGTTTTATTTCATCGGTAATGTGAGGAATAACCTGCACGGTACCGCCCAGGTAATCGCCCCGTCGCTCCTTGCGCAGCACCGCGTTGTAGACCCTACCGGTAGTGAAATTGTTGGCGCGCTTCATGATGGTATTGGTGAAACGCTCGTAGTGACCCAGATCCAGGTCGGTCTCCGCCCCGTCCTCGGTGACAAACACCTCACCGTGCTGGAATGGGCTCATGGTGCCTGGATCGATGTTGATATAAGGGTCCAGTTTGAGCAGAGTTACCTTGATACCCCTCGCTTCCAGAACGGCGGCGAGAGACGCGGCTGCAATCCCCTTGCCAAGAGACGAAACCACACCACCTGTGACGAATACGTAACGCGTCATGAATAACCTATATTTACGCTATATTTTCGGATACACAACACTTACACCCAGCGCTTACTGAGAGCCTTTTCTACCGGTGCAAGTCCTGCAAAAAGATGGGAAATCAGGTTACCAGAAAGCCGCTGTCAGCTCAATCTCCGTCTACATCTCTGTCTTCATCAAGGGCATCTATATTTCGTTGCCAGCACAGGCGCCACAGCCCCTGGCCAGGGGCTGGCGCCTCCCGGACACGGCTTGAGCGACACAACCACAGGTCCCCTACCACTAGCAGTTCATCGCCCAGATACAGCAGAGGCACCCGGTCCCGCCACCAGGGTGGAACATCCCACTCCTGCAGCAACTTCTTCAGGCTGTTGCTGCCGGTCCGCCCCAGGGGCTTACAGCGCTCACCGCCCTGTCGCCAGGCCAGTGCCAGCCGCTCACCGGGCGCCAGCCAGATTCCGTCCGTAGCGGCGGGCTCCAGGCTGACCCTACCTACCCCGGGCACGTCATGGATATCACCGGTAGTCAGTGCAAACGAGTCCGTGCAACAGGCCTCATTGTCTTCGGGGAGCAGATAAACGGCGTCGCGATAACGTTGCAGGGTGAAGGCGCTGCACTCCAGTCGCGGCTTCGCATCCGCCGCCGCCACGCGCAGTTGGCGCAGGAACTCCTCCAGCACTGCCTGGTCTGGCGCCGGATAGCCCACCACCTGCAGCCAACTGCGCAACTTCACCGGCCCGGCATGCTCAGATACGCAGATCAGTTCATCCAGGGCCAGGCCCGGATCTCCCATCACACTGTGCACGGTAGCTGGCGTGGGTAGTACCTCGCGCAACACGGTGACCGCTGCGGCCATATGCCCACTGGCGCGGACTATGGTCCGGCGATAGCCCGGCCAACGCGATGCCAGCAGGGGCAACAGTTCGCCACGCAGGAAATTCCTATCCATGGCGGTGTCACTGTTGGAGGGGTCTTCCACACACTCCAGGCCATGATGTCCGGCATAGGCTTCCAGTTGGCTGCGTTTGATCTGCAGCAGCGGCCGCACCAGCACACCCTCACCGAGTGCGCGCGTGGCGGGCATGGCTGCCAGGCCCTGCACCCCGGCGCCGCGCATCAGGCGCAGTAAAAATGTCTCCACCTGATCGTCCAGGTGATGCCCCAGGAACAGGATATCGCCACACTGCAACTGCTCCTCGAAGACCCGGTAGCGGGCCTCCCGGGCTGCCGCCTCACCGCCGACCGATGCGCGCTGCACCGCAACGGTACGGGCAACAATTGGAGTGTGCAAAAAACTGCATACTCGCTCGCAATGCACCTGCCACTCGTCGGCCGCGGACTGCATGGCGTGGTTGACATGGATGGCGGTGAGCGGCGGCGCGCCGGCATGGGCCTCGCGCCAGCGCTGCAACAAATGCAGCAGAACAGTGGAGTCCACACCGCCGCTGTAGCCCACGTACCATTGGCGAGCCTCCAGCAGGTCGCCCAGCCGAGCGTCGAGAGCGGTGTGATCCAGGAGTAATTCCGGCATGCTCAAACCTGTAAGTTACCAAGGGGGCATCTGCAAGCGAGGATTTTCGTTCAGGGCCGAGTCAGGCGAAGAAGTCGACGCGCAGTGTACGAGACAGTACATGAGCATCGGAAGTTTTCGCCTAACGAAGAGCCTGGACGAAAAGACCGCTTGCATGTGCCCCCGGCTAGTTGCCGTAGGACATCAGGCGTTGATACCGCTTGGCCAACAGGTCCTCCAGCGGCAGCTGCTCCATACTATCGAGTTGGGTGATAATGTGCTCCCTGATGCGCTGCGCCATCAAATCCACGTCCCGGTGGGCACCACCGAGGGGCTCGGGGATGGTGGCATCGACAATGCCCAGTTCCTGCAGTATGGACGAAGTGACGCCCATGGCTTCCGCCGCGTCCGGCGCCTTGTCGGAGCTCTTCCAGATGATATTGGCACAGCCTTCCGGGGAGATCACGAAGTAGGTGGCGTATTGCAACATGGCCAGGTGATCACCCACACCGATACCCAACGCGCCCCCCGAACTGCCCTCGCCGATCACAATACAGATAATAGGTGTCGCCAAACGCGACATGACCGCCAGGTTCTGAGCGATGGACTCACTGATACCGCGCTCTTCAGAGTCAATACCGGGATAGGCCCCCGGGGTGTCTATCAGGGTGACAACCGGCATCTTGAAGCGCTCGGCCATCTCCATTAGTCGCAACGCCTTGCGGTAGCCCTCAGGCTTGGGCATGCCGAAGTTGCGCAAGACCTTGTCCTTCACCGCCCTGCCCTTCTCCTGGCCGATAACCATCACTGGCCGGTCGTCAAGGCGGGCGATACCGCCGACAATCGCCCTGTCGTCACCAAAATGGCGATCGCCATGCAGTTCATCGAACTCGGTGAAGATGCGTGGAATGTAATCCATGGTATGGGGGCGCAGGGGATGCCGCGCCACCTTGACGATATCCCAGGCGCTCAGATTGGAATAGATCTTCTCGGTGAGCTTGGTGCTCTTGTCGCGCAGGGTCTCGATTTCCGAGCTAATATTAATCTCGTTATCGGAGCCGACCAGTTGCAGCTCCTCGATTTTGACCTCAAGCTCGGCGATAGGCTGTTCAAAGTCCAGGTAATTGGGATTCATGCGCGGCACAACTCAGCAGATAACAAAGGCGCACAGTGTACAAAAATATTGAGGTCCAGACCAATACAAAGCGCAGACCCACGCTTATTAGCTGGTAGCGCTTTGTGCTATCGTTACCCACACGCGCCAAATGACTCGCCAATAAACCGGAACCGCACAACCCTACATGAAGCTTTCCCGCCTCTTGCCCGCTGGCGCGG
>QNFR01000136.1 GCA_003646405.1 Gammaproteobacteria bacterium | reverse complement strand
GCAATGAGCAACTGCTGGCCTACCAACGCTGCCTACCTCCGGGACTGCGTTACCCGGAGAGTTCCCTGGGCAGAATCGTGGTCTGCCCGGCCGCACGCAGCCGGCACCTGGGCAAGGAGTTAGTGCTGCGCGGCATCAGCTACAACTTACGGACCTGGCCGGAGAGTGGTATCTGTATCAGTGCCCAGGCGCATCTGAAGAATTTCTATCGGGACTTGGGTTTCGTTGCCCAAGGCGATGAATACGATGAAGACGGTATACCGCACTTACAAATGCAGTATCCATGCGCCCCTTCAATAGGTACTAGCCCTCCAACAGAAAGGTAACAGGCCCGTCATTGGTGAGACTGACCTGCATATCGGCACCAAAGACACCGGCGGCAACATGCGGGTGACGCTCCCGTAACTGCCTCAGTATGTAGCTGTAAAGCTGCTCGGCATCGGCGGGGGCCATGGCCGAGGAAAAGCCCGGCCGCAGGCCCTTGCGGGTATCCGCCGACAACGTGAACTGGGATACCAGCAAAACACCGCCGTTCACATCCACCACACTGCAGTTCATGCGCCCGGCACTATCGGCGAATACGCGATAGGCCAGCAGCTTATCCAGCATTCGATCCGCCGCGGCCCGATCGTCGCCCTTATCCAGGCCCAGCAACACCAGTAAACCCCGGTCTATCTCACCGACGCACCCACCGCCAACGTGAACGCTGGCGCAGCTAACCCGCTGTAACAGGGCGCGCACGTACCAGGCGCCTACTCAGCCGCGCGCTGCCCGGCGGCGCTCGTGTTCCAGCAACAACTTCTTGCGCAAACGAATGCTTTCAGGCGTTACCTCCACCAACTCATCGTCTTCGACGAATTCCAGCGCCTGCTCCAGGGTATGGCGCACCGGCGGCGTAAGAGTCAGCGCTTCATCGGTACCGGAAGCACGCACATTGGTCAGTTGCTTGCCTTTAGTGGGGTTGACCGTCAGGTCATTACTGCGACTGTGCAGGCCCATAATCTGCCCTTCGTAAATATCCACATTGGGCCCGATAAATAGCCGACCGCGATCCTGCAGGTTGAAAAGGGAATAACCCAGGGTCTTGCCCTTCACCATGGACACCAGCACGCCATTGGTGCGGTGCACGATCTCCGCGTTCTTGACCGCGCCGTAGTGGTCGAACACGTGGGTCATGATGCCCCCGCCTGAGGTCAGGGTCAGGAACAGGGAGCGAAACCCGATCAGGCCCCGGGCCGGGATAATAAACTCCAGCCGCACACGACCCTTGCCATCGGGCACCATGTTCTGCAACTCCGCGCGGCGCAGGCCCAGTTCCTCCATCACTGAACCCTGGTGCTGGTCTTCGCAATCAATCACCAGTTGCTCGTAGGGCTCCTGCAGCACGCCGTCCACTTCTTTCTGGATCACTTCCGGGCGGGATACACCCAGCTCGAAACCCTCCCGGCGCATGGTCTCTATCAGTACCGACAGGTGCAGTTCACCGCGGCCGGAAACCTTGAATTTATCGGGGCTGTCACCGGGCACCACGCGCAGGGCGACATTGTGGATCAGCTCCCGCTCCAGACGTTCCTTGATATTGCGCGAGGTCACATACTTGCCCTCTTTGCCGGCAAAGGGTGAGTCATTGACCTGGAAGGTCATGCTCACCGTGGGCTCATCCACCGACAGGGGCGGCCGCGCCTCCGGCTGCTCTGGATCGCACAGGGTATCGGATATATTCAGGGCCTCAATGCCGGTAATACAGACGATATCACCCGCCTCGGCGGATTCCACATCGACCCGCTCCAGCCCGAGATAGCCCATAACCTGTAGCACGCGGCCCTTGCGGGTGGCGCCCTCGCCATCTACCACGACCACCTGGGTATTGGGGGACAGTGTGCCGCGGGTGATGCGGCCAACACCGATCACGCCCACATAACTGCTGTAATCCAGGGCACTGATCTGCATTTGTAATGGGCCATCAGAATTAACGGCTGGTGCCGGCACTTTATCGACAACAGTCTGGAACAGGGCCTGCATGTCGGTACCCATTTCCTCGTGTTCCATGCCGGAGATGCCCTGAATGGCCGAGGTATAGATGATCGGGAAATCCAGTTGCTCCTCGGTGGCTCCGAGGCGGTCGAACAGGTCAAACACCTGGTCTACCACCCAATCCGGGCGCGCTCCGGGACGATCGACCTTGTTGACCACGACTATCGGGTTCAGGCCCTGTTCGAATGCCTTGGAGGTCACAAAGCGGGTTTGCGGCATGGGGCCGTCCACCGCATCCACCAGCAGCAACACCGAGTCGACCATGGACAATACCCGCTCCACTTCACCGCCAAAATCGGCGTGTCCCGGGGTGTCGACGATATTGATATGGTAGCCGTTCCATTCGATGGCCGTGTTTTTGGCCAGAATGGTGATGCCGCGCTCCCGCTCCTGGTCGTTAGAGTCCATGACGCGCTCGGCCCCCTCGGAACGGCGATCGAGGGTACCCGACTGCTGTAGCAGGCAGTCCACCAGGGTGGTCTTACCGTGGTCAACGTGGGCGATAATGGCGATATTGCGAAGCTTCTCGATCAAGGGATTACCTCAGGGCTGGCGGTGGCACAAAAAAGGGCGCGGATTATACCCCAAAGAGGCGCAATGGGCCTATTTAAGCTGAGTGTGAAAATTGCGAGATGGCGTCCGGTCGCGGCTGTCGGGGCAGCACCATGTCACACCAGCCTTCCCCGCGTCAGGGTGCGTATACCTTGATATCCAGCTCACAGGATTCCAGCAGATGGCTGGCATGGAGGCGGCTCATAACGCCTTTGCCACAATAAAGCATATAAGTGCCCCCCTGAACGAGCTCCGATGCACGGCTGTGCAACTCGTAAAAAGGGATTTTGATCACCGGGATGTGCAGCTTCAGGGGTGCCAGCTCTTCTTCGCTGGGGTGGCGGATATCGATGATAGTGCTGTTGGCGAGCGGCACAGACAGCACTTCCACATCCAGGCGCTCCAGCTCTTCCTGCGCCAGCTGATCGATACGGGTTTGGGTTTTATTGGCGAGAGCCCGGTCCAGGATCGCCATGTCGAAATATTGCTCCTGTGCCTCTACCCGGTCCAGTCTGGCCCGGGTTGTGGGATTGACCGAGATCACACCGCAGTATTCCGGCATCCTGGCGGCGAGTTCGCCGGTGCCGATAGCTTTCGCCATGCGCACGATATCCTCCTTATCAGTGGCGATCAGGGGGCGCAGGACCAGACGGTCGGTGACGCGGTCTATCACCGACAGGTTGCGCAGGGTCTGGCTACTCACCTGGGCCACACACTCGCCGGTAACCAGGGCATCGACATCCAGTTCCCCGGCCAGGCGGTCACCGACGCGCAGCATCATGCGCTTTAGAATAACGCCCATCTGCCTGTCTTCAACCTTGTCCAACAACTCGGCCACCACTTCCTCAAAGGGTACACTGATAAACAGTACCCGCTGGTTGCAGCCATATTTTTGCCACAGGTACAGGGCGACCTCTTTCACCCCGATTTCATGATCCCTGCCACCCAGGTTGAAAAACAGGAAGTGCGTGCGCATGCCGCGCTTCATAGTCAGGTAGCTGGCCACCGGAGAATCAAAGCCACCGGATATCAGGGAAATGACCGCGTCGAGACTGCCGATGGGATATCCTCCCAGCCCCCGGTGACGCCGCCCGATAACAAATAGTGTCTGCTTGCTGATTTCAAGCTCCACCGTCACGTCCGGATTCACAAGCTTGACACCGGCGGCCCCGGATCTGGCAAGCACCGCACCGCCCACCACGCGCTCCACCTCTATCGAAGTGAAATCATGGGTGCCACTGCGCTTGCAACGTACGGCAAACGTCTTGCCCTCCAACCGCTGGCCGTAAACAGGCAACACCTGCTCTACAATGGCACCAAGCTCCGGCAGTGAGTGCTCACTTACCTCCAGGACATAAGTAATACCCGGGGTATTGCACATAGCCTCCACCATTGTGGCCAGAACCGTTGCGTCCTGCTCGCTGGTCTGCACCTGTAGCTTGTCCCAACCCTTATGCACTACCACCGCCGGATCGATATCCCGCAACAGTGCGCGCAGATTGTCCGCCAGCTGGCGAATAAAGCGACGGCGCACCGGCTTACTTTTGATAGCGATTTCGGAGAAATACTTGACAACGAATTTCATTAGGGCCATAACCATTGCGTCTGATCAGGGCACGCATTATACGGGCTTAACCCGTGTCTTTGTGCAGATCAGGCGTGCAATCTTGCAGGCAGCAACTTTTCGCACCACAATGGAGCGGCTGCGTTCTATTATGGTGCATATATGATGTATCCCGCGCGAACACTGGTAAAAACCCTCTGAATTTCAGTGAGTTGCCTTTAGCACTTTTTTGGCACAGCTCTTGCTATTCTTGCTGTCAAAGATCTTGCTAATAGTGCGGCTGTAGAGAATCTCTGGAGTCAACCGCTCCAGGTTGCCAGAAAAACACCACAGGCTGGTTCGGCTGGCCTGATTACAATCCCATGGAGGAAATGAGATGACAGACAAGACTCTAAATTTGATCAAAGAAAACGAAGTGCGCTGGGTTGACATGCGCTTTACCGATACACACGGCAAGGAACAGCACGTCACCATCCCCACCTCGGAAGTGGGTGAGGACTTCTTCGAATCCGGAAAAATGTTCGACGGCTCATCTATCGCCGGCTGGAAGGGCATCAACGAATCCGACATGATCCTGATGCCGGACGACAGCGCGTCCGTAATGGACCCCTTCACCGATGACGCTACTGTTATTGTGCGCTGCGACATCGTAGAACCCTCGACCATGCAAGGCTACGAGCGCGACCCCCGCTCCGTCGCCCGCCGCGCGGAAGAGTACCTGAAGTCCACCGGCATCGGTGATACCGCGTTCTTTGGCCCGGAGCCCGAGTTCTTCGTATTCGACGACATCAAGTGGCACGCCGACATGAGCGGTGCCGGCTACAGTATCAACTCTGAAGAGGCCGCCTGGTCTTCCAACCATAGCTACGATGACGGTAATATCGGCCACAGGCCAGGCGTCAAGGGCGGCTACTTCCCTGTGCCTCCGGTAGATTCGCTGCACGATATACGCGGCGCCATGTGTACCGCCATGGAGCAAATGGGCCTGCCGATAGAAGTTCACCACCACGAAGTCGGTACTGCCGGCCAGTGTGAAATCGGTGTCAAATTCAACACCCTGATACAGAAGGCCGACGAGGTGCAGATCCTCAAGTACTGCGTACACAATGTGGCCCACGCCTACGGCAAGACAGCGACATTCATGCCCAAGCCCATCGTTGGCGACAACGGTTCCGGCATGCACGTACACCAGTCCATCGCTAAAAATGGCGAGAACGTGTTCGCCGGCGACGGTTATTCCGGTCTGTCGGAAACGGCGCTGTACTACATCGGCGGCATCATCAAGCACGCCCGTGCCCTCAACGCCTTCACCAACTCGTCTACCAACAGCTACAAGCGTCTGGTTCCAGGCTTTGAAGCGCCGGTTATGCTGGCCTACTCCGCCCGCAACCGCTCCGCGTCTATTCGCATTCCCTACGAGCCCAGCCCCCGCGGCAAGCGCGTG
>QNFR01000135.1 GCA_003646405.1 Gammaproteobacteria bacterium | reverse complement strand
GGAAGATCAGGGCATCGCTGATACCCAATGCCGCGCGTGCCTGTACGATACGCAATCCGGCCGCTTCTATGGACAGGTTTTGCCGCGCCCCTCGGTCGATCAGGTCAGTCAGTACAGGGTCTTCAAACTGTTGCCACCAATCGGTGACGGTGCGGGCTTCGGCTGCCGCCTCGTCGGCACTCCAACTGGTTGGCAGCTCCGGTTGCTGTGGGGCCTGGTAGTCCGGGCCCAGTGTGGTGCAGGCTACCAGTAGTCCACCCAGCGCAAGCACGGCAATGCGGCGCGCAAGGCAATTAATGACCGGGTTCGTTTTATGTATTACTAAAATCTCGTATCCCCCAGTTGTTGCCAGTCCAGGGCCGCCTGGGCCTCGCGGCAGGCCTGGATGCTGGCCAGGATAGACGCCTGCAGGTTCAGGTAGACGTAAAATTGCGCCAGCTGCAGCCGATCATACCTTTGCAGGTAATCGTTGCCCAGAAATTCATCCAGGCGCTGCTGCGTACCCACCAGCGAGGCTTTGACCTGTTCAAAGGGTTCCTCCCTGCTGTTTTGCGCCAGGGCATCGCACAAATGGGCCAGGGAGTTGGTGGCTCCCTGACGCGCGGCTGTGATCAACGGATTCCCGGCAAATGCCTGTTTGCGCAGGGCCATGATTTGTAATTGTCCGTAGAGCAGTTCGCTGGCTCGATTCAGGGCGCTGATTTGTTGTTTGCCATTGGCCGGGAAGTAGTTGTCGTCGATCATCGCGCCCCAGCTTTGCATCTTGGCGAGCAGGGCGTCGCCGTTGCCCATACGCAGGCGGGCCAGCACGGTGGTAATTCCAGGGGCTGCGGTGTTCACCTGAATCGACAGGGCGCAGTGCTCGAAGAAGCGGCGGCGCAGGCTGGCGTAGAGGCGCTCGGGTTTGCTGGTGAACGGGAAGTGTACAGAAATGATCAGCAGCGTACACACCAGGTAGAACATCAGGATCGACAGCAGGATAGCATCGAAGTTGTAGTTCATGGTGTTCTGGATGCCCAGGGTGAACAGCCCCAGCAGGAAAAAGATGGAGACGGGGCCCGGCAGTACATAGAAACCGATAAAAGCGTAACTGAACAGAAATGCGGCCAGTTCCAGCCAGTGTGTCATTTGCGGCAGCAGGAAAACGTAGGCGGGCAGGGCGAAGGCAAAGCCCAGGCTGAACAGGATGAACAGCAGTTTGGGTGTCACCGGCGTGTAGGACACCAGGGGAATGAGCACCGTGCACATGGTGACAAACATGAAGCCCCCCGGCGGATTGAACTCCATCCAGATGGCGGTGGCGATCCAGAAGGTGGTGAAGGCGCGCAGCGCGGTCTTGAAGTTCTCCCTGTCCAGCCACACAAAAGCCGGCTTGCCGCGGGGCGTTCGTGTCGCGGTAAAACCGGCCCGGTCAAACAGCAGGCTGTCCAGGGCGGCTTGCAGGTCGGACATTACCGCCTGGATCTTCTGCAGCAACTCGGCGCGGGTGGCGACGGCCGCGGCGCTCAGGTGGGTCTCCTGCTGCAGGCTACCGGTGTTGTAATGCACTTCCAATGGCTGGATTTCGCCGTCGCCGCCCTGTCCCTGCCAGGCGGCATCGACCTGGCGGAACATGGCGTCCACCTGCGCCACCAGTTGCGGGTAGTTGTCGATATAGCGGCTGAATTCAACTGCCCGCAGGGGTTCGGACTTGAGGGCGGGCACCAGGATAGCTTCCAGTTCCTCATAGCAGCTGAGCACGCAATTCCACTCCGGGAGATAGGCGGCCAGTGCGTCGGTACCACTTTTTATGGCGGCGAAGTGGGTCTGGAAGGTATCTTCACTGGCCAGCAGGTCGGCCAGTTGTTCATCCACGCTGGATTCGGATGGTATCTCAGGGTTTACCAGGCGTTCGAATGCCTGGTGGTAACCAACCGCCACGCTTGCGGCCAGTGCCCGGGTGTTGTCTGCGGTTTTAACCGGCCACAGAACACTGGCCACCACGGTATAGACAATGACGCCAAAGGCGGTCATAAAAGCCCTGTCCACACCGTACAGGAATGCCCCCTCAGCGTCGCCACCATTGAATACCATCAGGGTGACCACCGCGGTAAGCATAAACACGGTGCTGTCGCCCTGGTAGGCGTTGTACAGGTAGATGGCGATGGATACGGCAATGGAGGCAGCCAGCAGGTAAACCATGCGATCCTGGGGGAACAATGCGATCAGGGACAGGCCGATGACCGCGCCCACCACGGTTCCCAGTACACGCAGCACCCCCTTTTGCAGGGAATCAGACACCATGCCGGTGGCCGCGATCAGCATCACGGTGGTGGCGGCGGTTGACGGCTGCGACCAGCCCATAGCCATGGGTATCAGGTAGGCGAGGGTGAGGCTCAATGCCGTTTTGGTGGCCTACCTGAACTTGGCGGGTACCGGACTGGCCACAGCTTCTGTTTCTGCGGGCGTAACCTGGCTCGCGGTTGTTGCTGGCATTTGTTTCTGTCCTTGCCCTGCGGGTGCCGGTTCGAGATACTTCGATGTGGATTCTAGCCGATGCAGAGGTGCGAGGCTAATTGTGTTAGATTTATGCTGGTGCAAGCACCAGAACATGACAACAGGAGCGATACGATGGCGTTGGGTTATGACAACAGCGGTAAGTACTTGATGATCCCCCTAATGTGCCTGCTGGCCGCCACCCCGGCGCTGGCGGTGACTGACGCTGAAGTGAAAAAACTACAGCAGCAGTGTGAAGCTGTGCGGGAGAAATCCCTGGAGCCTATTCGCGCGCGAAGAACCCAGACCTGTATTGATCAGCAATTACGCAGCAAGGATCACTGTGAACGTTATTACACCACCTACGGTAATGTGGCTCCCGGGCCCAGCGGGGCGCCACAACAGGGCTATTTCTACAACCTGCCGGAGTGCCAGGCCTGGCTGCAGGCTCAGGATGCTCTACGGGTGAGCCGGTCCAGGCCCTGATCGCACATCGCGGGTTGCGGCTGCTATGAGTAAGGACCGTGCGCGCAGTGACCTGGTAGCCGCCTACCGCCGGATGACGGCCGCGGGCCTGGGCACTGGCAGCTCGGGCAATCTGTCATTGCGAACCGTTGAGGGGATGTTGATTACCCCCACGGGGGTGGCGCCTGCCATTTTGGAAGCACCGCAAGTAGTGGCCATGTCATTGGCCGGACAGGCTGGCGAGGGACAGTTGCTCCCCTCCAGTGAATGGCATATACACACGGCCATCTACCGCGCCCGGCCGGATATCAACGCGGTGGTGCACTGCCACTCCCGCCATGCGACCATACTGGCCTGCGCTCATCGACCGATACCCGCTGTGCACTATATGATCGCCATCGCCGGTGTTGATGAGATTCCTGTGGCACCCTATGCAACCTTTGGCACGGAGGCGCTGGCCGGATCGGTGGCTGGCACTCTGGGCCGGGGCCGGGCCTTGCTGCTTGCCAATCACGGGCAGATTGCCCTCGGGGTGAGTCTCGATCAGGCTTTGGCGGTGGCGGTGGAAGTTGAGGAGCTGGCTGCGATCTACTGGGGCAGTCTCGCCATCGGTGGCGGGAAAGTATTATCAAAGGAGGCCATGATGGAAGTGCGTACGGCCTTTGCGGATTATGGACAACAGCATGATAAAGATACCAAAGACAACGGTTAAACTACGGATTTTACTGCTCCTGTCGGGATTGCTATTGGCGTTACCGGGGCGGGCGGAAGTCAGCCGTGCACTCCTGGATATTCACGAGCGTTTGTACCTGGAGCAGGACGGTGGCGCTATTTTTTCCGATGCCACGGTTTACGAACCGACCCTGGTTGAGGCGTTTTACGAGTCAAGGGATTACCAGCCCGCCTGGGTCGACCCAGAGTATGCTGACGAGATGCTGCAGCTACTCAAATCCAGTGAGGATGAGGGACTCAATCCTGCGGATTATCACTACGACAAATTGTTGGAACTGCGTGAGGAGTACCGCAAGTTCTGGTCTGACAAGGATTATCTGCATGCCAAGGCCGAGGTGCTGCTGACCGATGGTATATTGCTTTACGCCAGGCACCTGATTCAGGGTAAGGTCGACCCCCGTACCCTGGACAGTAGTTGGAACTATGCGCGGCGGGATTTCGTGCCGGCCCAGGTGGCCAGGGATCTTGCCGACGCCATAGCCAAGCGCCGGGTAGTGGCAGTGCTTGAAGACCTCAAGTCTGACACCGGCTTCTATTTATTGATGAAGCAGCAGTTGCGGCACTATAGACAGCTGGCCGCAGATGAACAGTTTTCCCCCATTCCTGAGGATGTTGTATTGCACCCGGGGGACAGGCACCGCAATGTCGCCACACTGCGCAAGCGTCTCAAGCAGATGTCTTATCTGGCGCCGAGCGCACCTGAAACCGATATTTTCGATGCGTCTGTGCAGGAGGCTGTGCGGCAACTGCAGCGTGACCACGACCTGGATGTAGACGGGGTAGTGGGAAAACAGAGTTATCAGGTGCTGAACCTTTCTTTCAGTGACAAGGTGGATCGACTGCGCATCAACATGGACAGATTGCGCTGGATCAGGCAGGAGCTGTCGGATGATTATATCGTGGTCAATATTGCCGGCTACGAACTCTACTACATGCGTAACAGGCAATTGCAGTGGGAGACGCCGGTGATGGTGGGCACGATAGATACCCGCACGCCGATCTTCCAGGCGCGCCTGCGCTACCTGGAATTCAATCCTACATGGAATGCGCCACGCAGCTTGATTATGCGCAACCTGTTTCCAAAGTTTAAAGCAAACCCCCGGTATGCGATTGACAAGGGCTATAAGTTCTACGATGGCAAAGGCGCTGAGGTCGACCCCCTGTCAATCGACTGGAACAACTATACGGCGCGAACATTTCCCTACCGGGTGGTGCAAATGCCGGGGCCGGCCAATGCCATGGGCCGGGTCAAGTTCATGTTTCCCAACAGTCATGCTGTGTACTTGCATGACACCCCGTCCCGGCAGTTGTTCAGTCGCAGTCAGCGCGCCTTCAGTGCGGGTTGTATCCGGGTGAAGAACCCCCTGGAACTGGCTCGAGTGCTACTGGACGACCCCTCGCACTGGTCGGCCGACAGTATACAGGCCCTGGTGGACAGCGGCGCCCCGCAACAGGTGGTGCGTATGCAGCGTAAGGTGGATGTTATGTTGATATACTGGACTGTCAGTCCGACATCCGGCGATCGTATTCAATTCCATCACGATATATATCAACTCGATCCCGCGGCATTGGCCGCGCTGGACGCCCCGTCGAGGTCTTCAGGTTATGTGCAGTAATAAACAATTAGTTGCAGTGCTGTTGCTGTTATGGGCATCGGGAGCGTGTGCGGCACCGCTGTCCATGGGTATCCGTGGCTATCCGGTGCAGCAGGAAGTATTCAGCCTGTTTGCAGGGCCCAAAGAGGAGATCCGCCTGGATCTGGCTTCCTATGATACCGGCAAGTTGCAATTACAATTGGACGGGCAGGCTTATGGTGTGGCCGGCGAGGGGTACTGGGTTTTAATTGCACCGGAGACTGCGGGTCTATACCAACTTCAGCTTGAGCATAAAGAAACCCACGCTCGCAGCCTGGTGAACCTGTTTGTCGGTCACTCTGCCCCGGCGGGAGAGGAGGAAAT
>QNFR01000134.1 GCA_003646405.1 Gammaproteobacteria bacterium | reverse complement strand
TCGGCGTTATAGCTGCACCAGCGCTCCACCAGGTCCCACTGGGACAGGTACAGCCAAACGGCGGATAGACTGAACGCCACGTCGGGCACCTGCCGGCTGTAGTAATTCCAGACCGTGGACAGCAGCAAACGCTCCAGGCCGTAGCAGTCATCGGCTTCCAACAGATTACGGGCCTCAGTCAGCCAGGGGAAACGACTCTCCAGGTGAAAGCTGGGATGGCCCCAGTTGCGCTCTATCTGGTGTACATAGTGACCAAAGCCCCAGAGTGTGTTGGCGGCGGGGGCGTCATGGCCCGCGTGGCGCCGCCGCAGCGCCGCCACCACCGTGCGAAAGTCCATTCGCCAGAACAGCCATTCGCGCATGTCCTCCGGCTCAAAGTTCTGGGTCACTCGCTGCGCATCGCGCACTATTGCCTCGTCCGAATCATGCAATTCAAGGCGTCCCCAGTAGAAGATGCGCGCCAGGCTGCGCACGGTGTTGCGGTCCTGGAAGTCCAGCATGGTGAGTCGCTTCTCCAACTGTACCGCACTGATCGGCGGCCGCCGATGAACGAAGGGGTTGGCCAGGTACGGCAACGAGGAGAGCAGATCTACATATTGGCGAGGCATGGTCTAATACACCAGCCCTTCCAGGATCGCCCGGAAGCGCGGCTGCAGATGCGCTAATAGCAGGTCTGACAGGGCTTGCTGGCCGAGATCCACGGTGACCTCCCCGTCGCGCAGTACGACTTGCATGCCGGCCTGGCCGCGACCACCGGTCTCCACGGTAATGCCGCTACTGAATAGCTCCCGAGCGGTTGCGGAGATCAGTTCAATCAGTGGGCCTTGTTGCAACGCATCAGGATCCTGGCGCAACTCCTCCATTCCCGCCGCCTGCTCCGGCAGTACAATAGTCATCTCCTCATCCTGCAGGGCGGAGCGGGCGGCGGCGCTTATGAGCAGCTTCTTCAGGGTGTCCGGGTCCTGCAGTTCCAGCACAATCAGTTGCTGCAACTGCCGGGCAAATTGTTGAGTCAGTTCGTCACGTAGTTCAGCGCGGATGTCGCGGAATGCCAGCTGTAGGGATTCTGTCCCCGCATTGCGCGTGAACTGGGCATCCCGCTCAGCCGCAGCGCGGACTTCGTCGGCCTGCTCTTTGGCCTGCGCCAAAATCCATTGAGCCCGTTGCTCCGCGTCCTGCACTATGCGGGTACTTTCCTCCTCACCGGCATTGACGCCCTTTTCACGGATCTGGTCGATCAGTTCCTGGATGCCTCTGGAGGCAAACTGGCCTTGCGCTTCTTCAGACATAAACTCCTCCAGGTCAGGCGGGGATGTCGCCAGCCAGTACCAGTGCGAATACGAAGGCGAACACGGCAAAACCTTCAACGATGGCCGCCGGCGCGATACTCAGGCCGAATATCTCCGGCTTGTTCTTCGACGCATTGATGGCGGCGATCAGGGTCTGGCCCTGGTACATCGCGCTATACATCAGCGCCAGCCCGGTAAGTAAACCGATGCCGAACAGGCCCCCCGCATTTTCCACCGATACCTCCCGGTTCAGGGTGAACATGATGACAATGCCGTAAATCACCCCGGTTGACGGCATCGCCGCCAGGCCGATAAATTTGCCGTAGCCACTGTCAGTGTCCAGCATGGCGCCAGCCGCCGCCGAACCCGCCACGGCACAGCCGTAGGCGCTGCCGATAGCGCCCAGTGCGGTCGGTGCAAAAATACCGATCCAGCCTAATGCGATCATTAATGGTTCCATTTCGAGCCTCCTCTCTTGGCAAATGCTTTGAAGGGGTATCCTTCTCCCTGGATACCCCAATTGTAGAATTCCATCAGGTTCAGGCGCAAGCCGTGAATGACCCCGCTCATAATGGCCAACACCAGGTTGAGACCGTGGCCAAAGATGATAATCAGTGCGAACAGCAGGAAGCCGCCCACGGAGACGGAGTCCCGCGCGGTCACCGCCAGTTCGTTGAAGGTCGCCGCCAGGGAGGCGCCGGCCAGCCCCAGGGCGAACAGGCGCATGTAACTGAGGACATCACCAAAGGCCTTGGTCAGGCCCAGTACGCCACCGACCCCATCGACCAGTTGCAGTAGTACATCCTTTGCGCTGCGCACGGGCCTGTCACTGGAGCAGGTCAATACCAGTACCAGCCATACTGGCAGGCACCAGAAAAATGGGCTGTGGGTCAGTTCGAATTGCTCGGTTGCCATATAGTCCAGCCATAACAGGAAGGCGCCGCTGAGTCCTATAATCCAGCCCAGGGAGGCCAGCGCCAGTCGCGAGCGGCGGTTGACCCACAGCACCATGGTGTGGGCCATCAGCAGGTGGACCACGCCGACACCCAGCGACAGTTTCATCATGGCGGGGAAATTATTCAGGTCCAACACATTGAGCGTCGCCAGTACTGAGCCCGCCGGGGGAGTGACGCCGAAGTAACTGCCCACCAGTACGCCATAGACGACGGCGCTGCCCAGCATGGCCGCCGCCATATTGCGCAGGCGAATGGCGAGGCTGCCCGGCGTCGACATCTTCTTCCAGTTGGCGAGCAGCAGTGCGCCCAGCAGCACGGCGTAGCCCGCGTCCGCCAGAATCATGGCGAAAAATAGCGAGAAGGAGAAAAAAATCACCCGGGAGGGGTCCCAGGAGCGATAGCCGGGTAGTTGGAAGAAGGACACCGCTTCCTGTCCGCCGCCAGTGAGGTCACGATTGAGCAGCAGGGTTGGCGGGTTGTCATCGACAGTGGGCTCACGCAGCCGATAAGCCGCGGGTACAGTTCCCACCCAGTTGGACAGGGCGGGCAGGGCGGCCTCGGGAATCCAGCCCTGCAGGGCGAAGATCTGCTTCGCGTCCAGCACTTGCTCATTGGCCAGTAACAGTTCACGCTGATCCAGGCTCTGGTCGAGTGCCTCACTACAGGGTAGAAGCCAGCGGGTCAGGGACTCGCGCTCCGCATCCAGGTCTTCGAGGCGGACCAGCGCCTCCTCGTGCACTGCCGTCAATCGAGACAGGGACAGTGCTCCGGTACGAGACCGGCGCAAGGGGATATCTTCCTCAGTTGGTTGCTCTTGCGCCAGCACCACCAGGTAATAAAAGCGCTGATCGCTGTGCACGATCTGCCACGGTAGATCCACCGTCTCCAACAGCGCGCGTTTGCCCAGGGGCACGCGGTAGAACCAGAAGCGCCTGTGGTCTATCTCTTCCAGTTGCGGAAACTCAAAATCTCCCCAGGGTGCGAGAACTTGCCGTCGCCGGCGATTCATTTCAATGCGGTCGATCACGTCTTCCCGCTGATACTTGTTATCGAGGATCTCTCGCACTACCTCATCCAGCGGTCGTTCGTCAGCCGGTCGTTGGGGGCGACGTTTTATCGGGGTGGATGACAGGTAGTGGATAGCCTCTCGCAGGTCATCTGCGGCATCGGGACCTGACGCGAGAGGGGCCTCCCGCAGCTGCACCAGGTGCACGGCACCCAACTCCTGCAGGCCGTCCAGTATGTTCTGCTTGTGGTCCGTATCGCCCACCAGGGTCAGTTCGACCTGACTGGCAATGCTCATGCGGCTTCCCCTTCGGCACTGCTCTTGCGTTTGGCCAGCTTGGAGCGGACCACAGCCGCCCGCTCCTGGTCCGACAGGAAAAGGCCAATGCGTTTGATGTTGCCGTTGGCCTCGGGGATTAACACTTTTGAAAATAAATTTACCCGCTGGGTGATAGTCCGGGTGGCCTTTTCCAGGCGCTCCACCCGGATGAGGAGCAGCTGTTCCTCGAGCTTCAACTTCAACACCGATTGCAATGAGTCAGCCAGTACATCGAACCAGTGCGGCCGGGCCAGGTAGCCATATTCCGCGATAGTGTAATCCACATGGCCCAGGGTCGGCACGTGTGTGCCCATCAGGTTTTCCTCCTCGACCCGCACGTTGTCTACCCGCACCAGGCCGGCCAGGTCCATGCTCTCGTTGGCCAGCATAGGCAGCTTCTGGTACACCGCCGCCTGCGCTGAATCAATCTCTGACTGCTGCTGCGCCAACTGCTGCAGTGCTTTCTTGCGCTCGGCCAGAAGCTGCTTTTGCTTGAGCTCAAGCGAAGGCAGGTAGCGCAGGTAGGACTTCTTGCGCTGTTTTTCCTGGCTCAGGGCGCTTTTATTAAGCGCCAGCTTGGCCATTCGGTCCCAACCAGTACTTGTTCTTGAGTTCCTTTTTGATAATCACCTCATCTTTATCAAAACACTGGGAGAGCAAATGCCAGCAGGCATCCAGTGCTTCCTCCAGTGGCATGGATACATCCAGGCGCATGAATTGTTCGCGAAATGCCTTGCTGAACTTCAGCAGTTTCTCATCGAACTCACTGAGATCGAAGGCCATGGCCTGTTTCTGCTCCGCTTCTACGCCCTCCGAGTAATAGCGAATCATGGTGTTCATGATCTGGCCGTGATCCTCGCGGGTTTCCTTGCCGATCACGTGTTGCTTGAGCCGCGACAGGGAACCGAAGGGATCGAGGACGCCGTTGTGCAGATAGAACTGGCCCTCGGTGATATAGCCGGTATTGTCCGGTACGGGGTGGGTGACGTCATCTCCGGGCATGGTGGTCACCGACAGGATGGTGATTGAGCCGGCGCCCTCGAAATCGCAGGCTTTTTCGTAACGACGGGCCAGTTGTGAGTAGAGGTCACCCATGTAGCCGCGGTTGGAGGGAATATGTTCCATGGAAATGCCGATTTCCTTCATGGCATCGGCATAGGCGGTCATGTCGGTCAACAGTACCAGTACGCGTTTACCTTCTTCTACCGCCAGTTTCTCCGCCACGGCCAGGGCCAGGTCCGGCACCATCAAGCGTTCCACCACCGGGTCGGAGGCGAGGTTCACGTACATCACCGTGCGTGACATCACGCCGGCGTCCTCGAAAGCCCGGCGAAAGTTATAGTAGTCGTCGTAGATCAGCCCCAGGCCGCCGAAGATCACCACGTCCGCGTCCGCCTGTACCCCGATGCGGGCCAGGAATGTGTTGTAGGGCTCGCCTGCCACCGAGAAAATAGGAATTTTCTGGCTTTCTACCAAACAGTTGAAAACATCGATCATCGGCACATTGGTGCGGATCATGCGCGAAGCCAACACCCGTGCGGTGGGATTGACGGTGGGGCCGTTGATTCGCACCCTGGGTTCGTGGCTCAGGTTGGGGCCACCATCAATCGGCTGGGCGGAGCCATTGAATACCCGACCGAAAATATTCTCGGAGTAGATGGCCTGCATGGTCTCGCCGAGAAAGCGCACCGAGGCATTGTTGCCCAGGCCTTTGGTGCCGGCGAATACCTGTAGGGACACCTTGTCGTCAGCCAGGCTGATGATCTGCGCCAGGGAAAAGGGCTCGCCATCCTGCTCGATCATGGCCAGGTCGCGGTTTCTGGGTGGCGTGCTCATACTCTGGGCATCGGCGATGCGCAGGTTGACGATGTCACCCACAATACTGGAGATGCCGCGATATTGGGTAAGTCCGGAATCCATGCACGCTCCCTGTTCGGACAATTCCAAAAACTGAATGCGGATTATATACCAAAAATGCCAGAACGCTAACGCTAATGTGCTGCACCGACTGCAGCGTGACTATCGGAGCATCGCATATTCCATGTCCACACGGGTGCCTGGAAGATTCTCTTTCGGCGGTTCCGTTAAGAAGCGGGTTTGATATAGTTGCGCCAGCTAAAGACTGGAGTCAGGCTATGTATCTACCCGGGTTAATAACAAGACCGCAGCGGACGTGACCCAAGCCACGATAGCCCTGCTCAAGCCATTAGAGGACGTTGTTCACACCATCACTGCTGACAACGGAAAAGAGTTTGCGTATCATGAAAAAAT
>QNFR01000133.1 GCA_003646405.1 Gammaproteobacteria bacterium | reverse complement strand
TGACGGGCGGCCGGGGGTCAAGGGGCTGGTGCGTATCCTCAAGGAGTGGTTGAAATTTCGTACGGAAACAGTGCGGCGGCGACTTGAATACCGGCTGGAGCGTGTGCTGAAGCGCCTGCACATCCTCGACGGTTACCTGGTTGCCTTCCTCAATATCGACGAAGTGATCCATATCATTCGCACCCAGGACAAACCAAAGCCGGCCCTGATGGAGCACTTCGGGATTACCGATATTCAGGCGGAAGCCGTTCTCGACCTGAAGTTGCGCAACCTGGCCAAGCTCGAAGAGATAAGCATCCGAGGGGAACAGGATGAGCTGTCGCTGGAACGTGATCAGCTGCAAAAAACCCTGGGCAGCGCCGCGCGGATCAAGACCCTGATCAAGAAAGAGTTGTTGGCGGTGGCTGAAAAATTTGGTGACGACCGTCGTTCACCGCTGGTACTGCGGGATGAGGCCAAGGCGTTTAGTGAACTGGAGTTGATGAGCGCTGACCCGATCACCGTCGTTATGTCGGAAAAAGGCTGGATTCGCGCGGCCAAGGGGCACGACATTGACCCGGACAGCCTCAGTTACAAGTCCGGAGATGGTTTCAAAATGGCTGTTTGCGGGCGCAGTAACCAGCCCACGGTAATACTGGATTCAACGGGGCGAGCCTATACGGTCTCCTCGCACAACCTGCCATCCGCGCGGGGCCAGGGTGAACCGGTAACCGGGCGTATAAATCCGCCTTCCGGAGCCACCTTCGAAGGCATGATGATGGGTGAACAAGAACAGCTGTATCTGTTGGCCAGTGACGCCGGCTATGGCTTTGTGGCCAAATTGGGTGATCTGCAAACCAAGAACCGCGCGGGTAAGGCGGCGATCAGCCTGCCCAAGGGGGGGCAGGTGCTGCAACCGGCCGCTATTACCGCAGTAGAGGGTTCCTGGGTTGCGGTCGTTTCCAACGAGGGTCGTTTACTGGTGTTCTCGCTGGCCGATCTGCCGCAGCTGTCGCGGGGTAAGGGCAACAAGATTATCGGTATTGCAGGTGCCCGGGTGCAGAGCCGCGAAGAGTTTGTGGTGGCGGTGCAGGTACTGACCAAGATGGATAGCCTGGTGGTCCATGCGGGCAAGCGTCACCTCAACCTGAAGTTCTCCGAACTGGAGCACTACCTGGGAGAGCGAGGCCGGCGCGGCAACAAGCTGCCAAGGGGATTCCAGAAAGTAGACAGTATGCTGGTGGAGTAGTCTGCACCCTCGCTGCGCTGAGGGCGCGAATACGCTAGTGCGCTTTATCCGTCGCAGTACACTAGCGCCGGGTCGGGTCTGTTAGTCTTTTGAGGATCAGCCGCAATTGCCGCTCCAGCAGATCCTGATAGGGGCCGGCAAATTCTTCAAGCATGGCATAGTCCCCGACTTCGGTCAGTTGTTGTTGCAACCGACCCGAAATATCCACATCTTCACAGATGCCGGGAGATAGCAAAATTTTCGGGGGCTTGCTGGCACAGACAGTCTGCAATTCGTCCAGGGTGTGCTGCATATAGAGTCCCGGATAGATGTCGTTGCCATCCCCCACGCCCAGTTCGCTTTGTGATATCGCCATGGCGATGGACATGGACAGCGACATTTGCTGTTCCAGTTCGTGACTCACAGCCTGCACCAACCAGGCGCAGGATGCCGCCCGGAACGCGGCGCTGCCAGCGCTATTATGACCACTGAAATAAATTGCCAGGCCGAACTGTCGGGAAACCTGTAATTCCCCGGCGTAAAATCCGGCGGCGGCGTAGGTCACCTGGTGTAGGCGGTCCGTATAGCGGTGCAGGGAGTGCTCGTCCAGGGTGTCCACATAATCCACGAGGCTGGTGAGGTGCAGGTACAGCACCGCGGTTGTGCGGTAGTTCTCGTCCTGGGGGCTCGCATCACTGCGGGTGCGCAGCAGATCCATCGGCAGGGCGTCGATTTTTCTGGCCAGAAAAACCACTTCGTTGCCGGGCTTGTTTGTTGGCTCTTCTTCGTCCAGTGCTATCATTCTGGCCATGCCGGTCAGGCGATTGCCCAGGCGCTGACCGAGGTGGCGGCTGCCGAGGTATACGGCAAGACTCAGCAATACCGCCAGGCCCAGCAGGCCCAGGATAAAGCGTAAATGTGCGGCACGAGCGTTATCGGTGCTGATGGTGATCACCACCTGCCCGGCAATATCCGACTCGATGCGCACTGGTGCGCGATATTGGTTCAGGTTCTGGCCCATGACCTCCCCCGCCTGGCCCAGAGCTTTGCCTTCCACATCGAAAATAGCGACCTGTTCAGCGGATGATGTTGCGACAAAGCGCTGCAGGGAGGCCGTGACACTCAACAGATCGCCACTTTCAAGTGCGGTACTGATCCGTCGGGCTATCTGGTGTGCCAGTGCGCTGCCGTATTCTTCCTGCTGTTGCAGTTGCATATGGCGACTGGAGATCGCGCCCAATGTTACCAGGGCCAGGCTGACCAACAGGCACAGTCCCGACGCGACGAGTGCCAGTTGTTGGCCAAGGCCAGTGTTTTCAATGGAGATTTTCACACGCAGTGGATGACTTACCGTGTTACGACGGGGGCAGTATAAACCACTCCTGTGGGCAAATGACCCCTTTGTTTTGCACGGTGGACGAAATTTACTCTCAAAGTCCAGTACAGAAACCGAAAGCCTGCTTCCCAGGTCTTGTTATGAGCGGGTAAAATAGTCGTCTCGATAATTCCGGGACCCGCTCCGTGAACCACATATTACTGATTACCATTGCCGGTGAAGACCAGCCCGGACTCACCGCGGGAATTACCGCTATCCTGGCCGAGCACTCAGTCAATATTCTGGATATCGGCCAGGCCGTGATACATGCGACCCTGTCCATGGGTGTGCTGGTGGAGGTGCCGGAGGATGGCGACCAGCCTTTGGTTTCTGACGCCGTGCGCTCTTTTGCCCAGGCAAGGGGCATGCGTGTTCGTATCAACCCGGTTACTATCGACAGTTATAGCCAATGGTTGGAAGGCCAGGGGCGGGCGCGGTATATCATCACCTTGCTGGCGCGCAAGATCACCGCCGATCAACTCGGCCGGGTCACGAAGGTGGTGTCTCGTCACGGCCTCAATATTGACGGTATCAATCGATTGTCGGGGCGTATTCCCCTGGGCGACTTGCCAGCCCTGAGCAAGGCTTGCGTGGAGTTTTCTGTGCGGGGACTGCTGCAGGACTCCGCTGTATTTCGCCGGGATTTACTGGAGGTCGCCGGCGCCCTTGAAGTCGACCTGGCGTTCCAGCAGGATAATATGTACCGGCGCAACCGGCGTCTGGTGGCCTTCGATATGGACTCAACCCTGATCGAGGTCGAAGTCATTGACCAATTGGCCGCACTGGCGGGAGTCGGCGAGCAGGTGAGTGCGATTACTGAACGCGCCATGCGCGGTGAAATCGATTTCAGCGAGAGCTTCCGTGCGCGAGTGGCGCTGCTTGAAGGTTTGGACGAGGGAGCGTTGCGGCAGGTGGCCAGCGAGCTGAAAATCACCGAGGGTGCAGAGCACCTGATTGCGACCCTGCGAACCCTGGGTTACAAGACCGCGATTCTCTCCGGGGGCTTTACCTATTTTGCGCGATACCTGCAGGCCAGGTTGGGTATGGATTATGTCTACGCCAACGAGCTGGATATTGCCAATGGTGAGGTGACGGGCAAGATCAAGGGCACTATTGTTGATGGCGCTCGCAAGGCAGAACTGCTGCGTCAGTTGGCGCGGGAAGAGGGTATAGATTTGCAGCAGGTGATTGCTGTGGGCGACGGCGCCAACGACTTGCCAATGCTAAGTATTGCGGGCCTGGGCATAGCTTTCAGGGCGAAGCCCCTGGTGAAAAAATCAGCGGAACAGTCGATTTCCACCCTTGGTCTGGATGCTATTCTCTATCTGCTTGGCTTTTCCGACAAGGACCAGAACCAGGCCTGAGCCACTCCTGCTTCTTCATTATTGTGCCGGCTGGGGCTGTTGCAACAGGTTGCGAGCTAGATGTTGTTCCACAGGGAATCGTATGATCCCAGATGCCCGGCTTTGTCCTCCGCTAATACGTCTCCCAGTTCTTTGGTGTAGCGAAAATCAAACTGGGAAAAACTGCCGGTAGCGGCTATCTGCCGCAATAGCTGTATGGAATATTCTTCCGTATCAGTGATCAGGGATATTTTCTGGCCCTCCCTGAAACCCGCCCTGGAGGTAATCAGGGTGTGTGGCTGCCCCACCAGTTTAATCTCGGGTAATAGCAGAACCCGCATAGGCGTATTCTTTTCCCCGGTTTTGCGCAGGATACAGGCGCCGTAGGGCATTGCCCGGGGGCTCAGGAGCTCCAAGCCGATCAAGGTTCTGGCATTTTCCAGTTGGCTCAACCAACGGATGACGGCGATTACCCAATCACTGTTGTGCTCTTCATGCAGGCTGATTATGCCACCGGGTCGGATGTCGCCAGGCAGCCCGCCAGTCCATTCGAGGCAGTAGCCGCCGGGGCTGGCGTTGGCCAGCCGTACCTTGTAGATGGGATAGCGCTCCTCCGGTGGCAGCTGCTTATCCTCTTCGAGCAACAGCTCAGCGCGGGTGTTTTCATCCAGTTCAATCCGGTGCTCCATTTCTGTTGCGGACTTATCTTGCGCTACCTGCCCATCCCGGGAGTAATCCTCCTCAGGATTTGCCTGCTGCCACAGGTCGCCCTTTTTTTGGGGAAGGAGAAACGGATTGGTGGGTACTCGCTCAGAGGCGGGCGGCATGTAATCATTGCCGTACAATAATTGCTCGAATAACCGCTCCCCGGCCACATGGTAGTGGCTGCTGCTCAGCCCGATGCAGACCCGCAGTGGAGCATCTGAAGGGGCCCGGCTGAAATTGCGCAGACTCATGCTGCCCAGGGACTCTATCAGGTGAGTCAGTATATTGGCGGGTATATGGATATCTTCGTTGACACTGGCACCACGCTTGCTGCCTTCGAGCTTTACTTTTTCCAGCTGATCAACCAGTGGTGTGGTATCGATATACCGAAACTGGGCGCCCAGTGGTTCCGTAAAGAGTGAGCTGTAAAGCGGTGGTTGATCGCTGTTCAGGTCGACCACAAACAAGCCACTGCCACTTTTCGGGGCTGCAACGATAGCCAGCTTACTCCATTCCCTCAGTCCCCGGTACAATGCCGACATATCGTTCTGGCTCAACTGGTTGGGTTTGCAACAACTCAGTAGAAGTACTTGCAGGTATGTCGCGGTGATGGTGTCACCGCCGGACAGTGGATTGGCGACAGGAAGGTTGACCAGTTGCTGGCTTTCGGCAAGTGCATAGAGCTGGTGCAGTGTCAGCCAGCCATGCAACTCTATGGGCTGGAAAAGTTGGAAGGTCTGCAGGGCTTTGCGTCCGGCAAAGGTCAGGGCTCGCTGGGTTGCTTCGCAGGCGAGGCGGGCCGGATTGATTCCGCGGATAGTGTCGCGCTGCTGGATAGCCTGAATTGCCACAATGGTATAGGCGGTGGTTACCATGCTGTACAGACTGTCCGCCAGTTCTGCCATCTGTCGTGGCTCCTCCGGCATGACCAGAGGTTGGTTGAGAAAGCACTTGGTTAGATTGGATAGCGCCACGTGGAGGTTGGGCTGTAATACTTCCATGATGCTGTAGCGAATTTCAGGCGCGAGTTCTACTCGGTTGAGGTCGTTTATGGCATGGCGCAGCTGTTGTGCCACTGAGCGCGTATTAGTGACGGGCAGACCCTGGGCCCAGGTATGTGTCGCCCTGGCGTTCAGCTGAAATAGGGAAAAATCCTGTAGATCCTGCCGTGGAATTTTTAGTTTGATTGGTGCATTACTAACCATATGTTTCAGGCTCATGCTCTTATTGCTGTTTGGGGCCCCTTGGTGGACAGAGTATCCTAAATACAACAGGGGTCGCCACTGCAATAATCCCGTATCTGCCATTGGTCGGTACACTG
>QNFR01000132.1 GCA_003646405.1 Gammaproteobacteria bacterium | reverse complement strand
TCCGACGGCTATTATCCCGATTCGCTGTTCGATTAACAGTCTTCAGTGGAGGGTATTTGGTGGTTTCTTGCGATAGATTGTGGAGTTGGGGTTATAGAACCAATCCACACCTCTCTGTCCACGGCGTGTCCTGCTACCTCTGCAGACATACTCGTGGCGAAGTGCGAAGTGCGAAGTGTGGGATGAAGGAGCCCCCACATAAAAATGGTCACATACATACGACCTGCAGGAAGAAATGTATTTTCGGCTAATACTCGAAGATGGAGGGCTATCTTTATAGAGATGGTCGTATAAACTCGCATCCCATGATTCGCACTCGCCATATTCTTCTCAAATTATCCCTGGCCGCCCTGATCCTGGGGGGGCTGTTTCTCATCTACCTGGATGCCCGGATCACCTCGACTTTTATCGACAAAATGTGGGAATTGCCGGCCAAAGTGTACGCCCGTCCGCTGGAGCTTTTCACCGGGGCCGGGCTGACCACGGATGACCTGGCTTACGAGTTGGAGGTGCTGGGGTATCGCAAGGTGACCACGCCACGCGGCCCGGGGCAGGTATCGCGCAACCGCAATCGTTTCGAGGTTTATACACGGGGCTTTGAGTTTCCCGGGGAGCGGGAGCCGGCCAGGCGGGTGTTGATTGAGTTGAGCGGTGACCGGGTCAAGGGTCTGTCGGCGGGTGCCAGGCGTATCGACCTGATGCGGCTGGACCCGGTGCAGATCGGTGGTATTTATCCTTCTCACGGGGAAGACCGGGTACTGGCGCAGTTGGATGATATGCCGGAAACTCTGCGCCAGGGTTTACTGGCGGTGGAGGATCGCCGCTTTTACCAGCACTGGGGTTTTTCGATAGTGGGGATTGCACGGGCGGCGTTCAGCAATTTGCGTTCCGGGCGGGTGGTCGCCGGGGGCAGTACCATTACCCAACAGCTGGTGAAAAATTATTACCTGACGTCACAGCGCACTATAGTGCGCAAGCTCACCGAAGTGCTGATGGCCATTTTGCTGGAGTTGCATTACGACAAGGATCAGATCCTCGAGAGCTATATCAACGAGATATACCTCGGTCAGGAGGGTCCCCGGTCGATTCACGGCTTTGCCCTGGCGGCGCGTCATTACTTTGATATGCCGGTGGAGCAGTTGGGGCTGCATCAGCAGGCCCTGTTGGTGGGTATGATCAAGGGGCCGTCCCTGTACAATCCCCTGCGCAATCCGCAGCGTGCCCTGGAGCGGCGCAATGTGGTGCTGGATGTGATGGCGCAGCAGGGCGTGATTTCACAGGAGCATGCCACTGTGGCCAGAGCCATGCCGCTGGGGCTTAACAACAACCGCCGTATTCGCGACTCCTTTCCCGCTTTCCTGGACCTGGTGCGGCGACAATTGCGTCAGGAATATCGTGAAGAAGATCTCACCACCCTGGGGCTCAGTATTTTCACCAGTTTCGATCCGCTGCTGCAGCGCCAGCTGGAGCGCAGTACCACGGCCATAATGGATCAACTCGACGCCGCTGGAGAATTGCAAAGCGCCACCGTTGTTACACGCTTTGATACTGGAGAGGTTGCCGCGCTGGTGGGGGGGCGCCGGGTACGCTATGCGGGTTTCAACCGGGCGCTGGATGCACGGCGACCGGCGGGATCTCTGCTCAAGCCCGCGGTTTACCTCGCCGCGCTGGAGCAACCGCGGCACTATAACCTGGCCACACCCCTGCAGGACACAACGCTGCAGATCAAAGGGGCTGGCGGGAAGTTGTGGCAGCCGCGAAATTTTGACCGTCAGTCCCACGGTGATGTCCTGCTATACCGGGCATTGGCCAAGTCATACAACCTGGCGTCCGCGCGCCTGGGTATGGATCTGGGGCTGGATACTGTTGTGGATATGCTGGATCGGCTCGGTTTAGATCGTGATGTGCCGAAGGTCCCCGCATTGACTCTGGGTGCCGGGGAGTATTCGCCCATGGATATGGCCGCCATGTACCAGACCATCGCCGCCGGTGGTTTTCGCATGCCCCTGCGCAGCATCCGCGATATTGTCGATGCCTATGGCACGCCCCTCAAACGTTATCCCCTGGAGTATGACCGCACAGTCAGCCTGCAGGCTATGCACCTGTTGCACTATGCGCTGCGGGCGGTAGTGCGCGAGGGTACAGGAAGGGGGGTTTATCGCTACCTGCCTGGCAATTTTGACGTCGCGGGCAAGACCGGTACCACCAACAACGGTCGCGATTCCTGGTTTGCCGGTTTCTCCGGCGACCTGCTGGCGGTAAGCTGGATCGGTCGTGACGACAATGGCGGCACCGGGCTTACCGGCGGCAGTGGCGCGCTGAAGGTGTGGGCCCACTTCATGGCCGGTGCCAGCGAGCGCTCGCTGGATTATCGCATGCCCGACGGCATACAGACTCACTGGGTAGATGACCGCAATGGCTATCTGACTGGCAAAGGCTGCCCCCATTCCCGTATGCTGCCCTTCATCACCGGATCCGAGCCGCGCCAGCGCACCAATTGTTCGCCGCGCAAATCCGGTATTGCGGACTGGTTCCAGTCGCTGTTCGGGAGAGATGACTAATGGTGGGGAGAACAAGCTAGTGTACCTCGTCACGGCTCGCCCGCAGGGAGGTACACTATGACGCTGTCGCATTTTGTGTCCAGGGGCACCGTGCTGTGCCTGTTGTTATTCGGAGCCGGCTGCTCTACCTTCAGTGGTTCTGATGGTGGGTCGGTACCGGTAGAGAAGGAGCCCGAGTACACTACGGTGACGCCGCCCACTGCACCGCAGCCTTCCGCCAGAACTGCCTACCAACCGTTGCTGGACAAAGCGGCGCAGGCTACCGCTCGCGGTGATTATGGACAGGCCATGGCGCTGCTGGAAAGGGCCCAGCGTATTGATCCGGACAGCGCCGAGATCTACCTCAGTATGGCAAAAGCCCATCAAGCCAGCGGGGACATGGCGCAGTCCCGCGCCACTGCTGAACGAGGATTGCTTTACTGCAACGGCAGCGACCAGTGTGCCGCCCTGCGTGTTTATACACGCTGAAAATAACGCCGGTGACGCACAGTTCGTGCTGATCAGGGAGATAGACCAGCAGATCGAGACCGGCAAACCACCTCAAAACCCTCCTCACGCGCCTCGAAGCTCAGGTGCTGGTTGATGCAGGTGGGGGTATCCCCCGCCGAGTGACTGACAAAAATAATCCGGGTGTCACAATTTTCGGCGATATGGTCTATGGCCCGCAGCATCAGCTTGCGGTGGTGCCCGTCCAGTCCCAGGGTGGGTTCGTCCAGCAACAGGATGATGGGAGATTTCGCCATGGCCCGGGCCAGCAATACCATCCGTTGCAGCCCGAAAGACAGGGCGTCAAAGCTTTCCCGGCTGTACTGGGCCAGACCTAATGCGGCCAGCCACTGGTCGGCGCTATCGCGCTGCGCGTCGCCCCACTCATCGAACAGCCCGATGGTGTCAAAAAACCCCGAGACCACCACTTCCACCACGCGCATACCGCGGGCGAAATTGAGGTGCAGTTGAGTGTCCAGTTGTCCGTATTTCTGTTTGATGTCCCACACACTCTCACCGCTGCCCCGGCGAATGCCGAACAGGGTGATATCCTGGCCATAGGCCTTGTGATTATCGCCGGTGACCAGGCTGAGCAGAGTCGTTTTGCCACAGCCGTTGGGGCCGGAAACGTAGCAGTGCGAGTGGCGCTCCAGGGTCCAGTTTACATTGCGCAGAACTTCCAGGTCGCCGTAGCTGACGGAGACATCATGCAGTTCCAGCAGGGGCCCGGTGTCAGGTAATTGGTAGGGACGCGGTGCGAGGGGCGGCAGTTCGCCCAGGCCGGCTACCGGCGGACTCATCAGAGCCTTAATCTGTGCAGCGGCCAGGATATCGTCCCGCTCGCCGCAGGCAAGGATCTCTCCCTTATCCAATGCCATGATATGAGTGATGCCAGTGGGAATATCTTCCAGCTGACGGCATAGCATCAGCACAGTAATAGGCGAGCGCAGTAACTCATCGATGATGTGGCGCATCTCCTGCTGGCTGGCCCGGTCCAGTCCGTCCAGCGGGCTGTCCAGGATCAGCATGGCGGGATCGCTCAGGATAGCCTTGATCAATAGCGTCTTGCGCATCTCACCGGTGGAGATAAAACGCAGGCCGCGCTGCAGAATGTGGCCGATACGCAAGCGCTCTACCCAGTGGTGAAAGTGTGCATCGGCTGCGTGCCCGTCCAGAATCACCGCTTGCACGCTGGTTCCCGGATCGCTGGCGTCCGCGCGAAATTCCGAGTCGTCCAGCTTTCTGTCCCGGGCACACAGGGCCCTGGCCTGTTCGAAACAGACATAGGCGACACCTTTGTTCTCCAGTTCCGCTGAGCGGCGCAGCACGCCGGAGAAATGGGGGGCCTGTCGGCTTATAACCCTCGCCAGGCTGGTCTTGCCAGCCCCGTTGGGTCCCAGGCAGGCCCACTGCTGGCCCTTTGTCACAGTCCAGTCGATTTGTCGCAAGGCGGGCAGGGCCCGATACACCAGGTTTACGTCGTGCAATTTGAGCAGTTTGGTATGCCCGGAACTTTGGTCAGTCATGGTTCCTCTGTGTCATATTTTGATGTCCGCAGCTTGTAACTCTGGCCCGGGGCTGGCTTAATTCGTTCAGGTTTTTTTTGGAAAATTCTCTGGTGTCGGTTTCACTACTACAACTTATCGAGACTCGTCTGGCCGATCACAGTCCCGCCAGGAAACTTTTGCGGCGGCTGATGAAACGCTCTGCGGTTGCCATGATACTGCAAGTTCGTGAGGGCGAGTTACATATTCTCATGATCAAGCGAGCGGAGCGGAAGGGTGACCCCTGGTCTGGTCATATGGCCTTCCCCGGTGGTCGCATGGATAAGACCGACGCCCATGGTTATGCCGTGGCCGTGCGGGAGACTGAAGAGGAGGTGGGCTTATGTCTTGGTCCTCAGGACCAGTGCATCGGGCGCCTCACCGATCTCAAGGCCCGTCCGCACCGGGGTACATTTGGTATGGCGATCAGTCCGTTTGTGTTCCGTTTGGAGCGGGAGGTCCAGTTCACCCCGAATTACGAAGTGGCTGAAGTGGTTTGGGTGCCGCTGGAATTCCTGCTGGATACGGATAACCGGGAGCAGATGGTGTGGCAGTACAAGGGGGTGGAGATTCCCAGGCCTTGTTACATGTACGAGGGCCGGCGTATCTGGGGATTGTCGCTGATGATGCTGGATGAACTGCTGGACTTGATAGAGGGCAGGAACCCGAAAAGGCCACGCTGGCGGTGACGGTTGTTTCTTTGGTGCTCATTGCGCACCAGCGATCTGGTTGTTACTCAAGATCCCCCCGCAGGAATTCACGGGTATCCAGCATCAGTTCACGCATGGCGGGATCTTCCCGACTGGCCTGTAACAGCACCTGGACGTCGATCTTCCCGTCAACATAGTCCGCCACCAGATCTACCAGCACCGGCGTCATTACCGGGTCGCGCACCCAGCGCGGCGCGTTTACCAGGTTCCCGGTGATCCAGTCCCCGCTCTGCTCAAGCCAGTAACCACCACAACTGGACAGGCTGTAATCACCGACCCGGCCGTAGCTGACATTCGGCGTGTGCGGGTTGAAACCGCCGGGCACGTCCCGCTCGATCCTGTGCAGGGCCATAAGCCACTGGCTGCCGATGGGAAACAGGCCGGGCTCCGGGCGGCAGTAGTCGCCGGTTTTCAACCAGACGCGAAGGTTGTCGCGGTGCGCCCGTCCGCGCAACAGGCGATCTACCGACAGGTCTATGGAGTTGCCCCTGGCGCTGATAACAGCGCCGCTGACCACCAGATCAGCACCGGCCTGTACCTCGCTGAAGGAGCCCTGCCACAGGCATTCGCACTCGGCCCTGGTGGTACTGCCAGCCAGTATCAGTATTGTGCAGGCCAGGGCGCGCAGCATGTGACTATTGCAGCGCTTTGGCCGCCTCCAGGGCGAAGTAGGTGAGGATACCGTCACAGCCGGCCCGCTTGAAGG
>QNFR01000131.1 GCA_003646405.1 Gammaproteobacteria bacterium | reverse complement strand
GCTTTCACGAAAGACTTCAACCACTGTACGTGCGTCAGGATTCTTAAGTCGTGCGCAGACGGGACCATACGCCGCATTCCTCGTTCGCATGTACTCTTTCCAGACCTGGTCAGGGGTGACGGAGGGATCTTCGGAAAACCTCTTCATGGCATACAGGTTTATCTCATTCAGGCCGCTGTTCTTGCCGATGCCCGGAACGGCGGGTGGATTATCGCCCTGACGTTCTACGCGCGCCACATATCCATACGTGTTTCTCGCACGCGCATATTGCAGACGGAAATGAAGGTATTCGGGATAGAGGTAGGGGACGTGCCCTTTGCCATAGAACTCGGCGCCGGGATCAAATTCTATGATATGTTTCCGGTCGGAATACCGCCCGATAGACAGGTTGTGCGGGTAAAATATCTCCCAGTCATGCGGCACACACTTGCTCATCAGCACGATATCAGGGTCGATCATGGCGAAGGCCTTGGCGATGCCCTCGACTTCCTTTGGTTCATACGCAAATGTACGTACCACCAAGGTCTTTTCCGACTTCTTGCACACGGCGTGCAGGTGATTGATCAGTTTGGCTACCCGTTCGGCAAGGGGCAACTTGCTTTTAACATCGAACACCTTGATCTCTGTCTCGTGGAAGGTCAGAACCACACCGTCAAGGTCCGGCATGACTTCGAAGAGCTTGGTGTAGCGTTTATCCAGCAGATCCCACACGGCCGGCTTGTCGAACCAATTCTTTTCCCGGGTTACCTCCGGTGGAATGCCCGCAAACTCATGGGTCCAGACATGGACCGTCATGCTCTTTGAATGAGCCAGTTCGATGTATGTATTGAATCGCTTGATCTTGTCAGGATGGCTTAACAGCTTATGAGCGAACATGACCTGGTCGTGGCTGAGTTGGATGTTATTAACACCAAAATCCGGGGCAGCGGTAATAAGTTCTTCGATATTCAGGTTGTCGTTCTGAAACTGCCATGATCGGAAGGGAAGTTCTCGGGTGGATTTCTGCTCTGAAGCCGGATGCATTTCCGGCTGGGGTCCCCACGGGCCTGTGGTGTTTATGCCTTGAGCCAGGCATAGCATTCCCCATGAAAACAGAGCTGTAGTGATTGTTGCCATCTTGATTTGCCTATACTTCATGACCATCTCCCCTGTACGACTGTGAACCACTCCCTTTGGTAACTATGCACGTTTTCTCAACACCAAGGTCGCAAAATGCTAGACGCGAAAACAGCTTACTTGGAGCGCATGTTTAAGCAAGAATGAATATCATGGCAAGGTACGGATCGGATTGCGGTTCCAAATTATTTTCTCTATGCTCCGTCCTCATGAAAGGAATATCTTGGAGTGCATTTGCGACACCGGAGGAACCTATGTTTTATGCGGGATTTTCAACTAAACAATGGGTAGCAAAAACAGGGCGCTTGTTTTTTGTGCTTTGTTTCTCGTTCCTTTTTTCCGGTGCAGGGCGTTTGTATGCGCAAGAAAACCTCTTGCAGCATGGCTCGGTAGGCAGCGCGGAGCATGTTTCGCTCAATGGGCTGTGGCAATTCCGAACGGATCCTGGCGATAAGGGGCTGGCCGAAAACTGGCCGGAAGAAGATTTGGGCACATGGAGACCGATTAAGGTCCCCTCCGCTTTCAATGTCGCCTACAAGGAATTATGGAGTTACGAAGGCGTCGCTTGGTATCGTCGCGGTCTCCAGTTGTCCGGGGAGCAACTTGCTGGAGGCCAACGGGTTTTTCTCCGTTTTCTGGGGGCCTCCCTGCGCAAAAAAGTTTGGGTGAATGGAATCCTTGTTGGAGAAGACGTTTCCCCCTACAGCCCGTTCGAATTCGAGATTACCCAAGCCGTTCACCCCGGGGACAACCGCATCGTGCTGCGAACGGATACCCGACGCCTGGAGGTTTCCCTGCCGGACCGGAAGTGGAACGGCTGGTGGAATTATGGCGGCATCTACCGTGATGTCTTTGCGGAAATACGCCCGTCGACATTCATCCGTTCCCTCTGGATGACTACTGAAATGGGGGATTCGGAAGAGAGCGGATGGCAACTTTCCGTTTGCTCGGATCTGTCTCTTCCCGAATCCATCCCCCCGGCCGGATCGGTCGCCTTTACCCTCATGGATCCGGAAGGTAAAGAGGTGTGGAAAGGCCAAACCCAGGCCCGCGACGGGCGGGTTTCCGTGCAGGGTTCGTTGGCCAAGGTTCGGGTCTGGGAACCCGGTTTCCCCGTACTCTATACCCTGGTTGCTTCTGTAGGCAGCCACACCTTGACCATCCGCACGGCGTTTCGCCAAATCAGCACCCGCGGCTCCCAAATCTGCCTCAACGGCAAGCCGATTACGCTCTACGGAATAAATTACCATGAGGACCATGAGGCCTACGGAAACGCGATCCCGCTGGAAGCAATGAAACAGGATCTGGATGCGATCCGTGAACTTGGCTGCAATTTTATTCGGACGTCCCACTATACGGCCCACCCTTATGTGTTCGACTACTGCGATAAAAACGGGATTCTCGTCTGGACCGAGATTCCCGCGTGGAAAACATCGGTCGAGTCGCTGACAGATGAAGATTCCTGGCGAACCTATATCGCACCCCAGCTGACTTCCATGGTCCGAGAGTATCGCCATCACCCCTGCGTAGTGTTCTGGTCGGTCGGTAATGAATTCAATTCCAGCCAGCCGAAGGTCGCCGGGTATGTGCGCCGCGCGGTCTCGTTTGTTAAGCAGCTCGATAGCACTCGCCTCGTGACATTTGCGTCGGATAAGCGGCTGCAGGACCAGGCCGCAGCGTATGTGGATGTGATTAGTTGGAACGAATACTATGGCTGGTATTACGGCACCCTTTTCGATATCGGACCCGTGCTGGACAAAGGGCATGCCCAATGGCCCGACAAGCCCATCTTAATCAGCGAATTCGGGGCCGGCGGGCCCATCGACCGCCCCACGGGAGGCGGGGAGGCCGTGAAAGGAAAACACTATACCTTGGAGTACCAAACCCGCTTTCTGCGGACGCACCTCCAACAGATCTACGATCCGAAACGCGCCTCTTTTGTGGCAGGTGCCGCAATCTGGTGCTACAATGATTTCGCGGATCCCCATCGCCATGGCGGCGGGCATCCCGAGGCTTGGTATCAAGTCAACACAAAGGGGCTTGTAACACGCGATCGCCGGCGCAAGCCGGCATTCAATGAGGTGAAACAGATTTATACCGCCATCAAGGGAGGGGGCGGGTTTCATGAATCCGATCAAGAACACCACTAAACCATCGGATTGACCTCGGGACTGTAGGTGAAATGCTACAATTCAAGGTGACCCCTTAGCCTTGGTTTTTAAGATCGGATTTATAAGACGGTCGGGAACGCGCTGATGCGCAGGGTGCTGCATCCGTAGGGCACCAGTACAATCGGCTCCGGCTTGCCCTTTTTTGGGAAGTCGGCCGGACTCCAGGGCAGTGGGCCGGCCTCTTCGTGATAGGCTCCCCATAGCGGGTTGCGCACCCCGTATGCCTTGATCGCGACCGGGGCGTTTTCGAGGTTCCAAGGGTTGGACGGCATTTTGCCCGGCCTTTCGGCGACCACAAACTTGCGGGCGAGCGTTTCGTCATTTGAAGCGATGTCCCGTTCAAAGAGGGAATAGTTCCAAGGCGAATCCGACCGGACTTCATGGGTCCCATCGCTCCGCTCCGTCCACTGCGCCTCCATTTTCAAGACATAGACCAGCGGCCCCCTGAGGATCGTGGCGCTATTTTCGTGGCCGCGTTCGACGCGCACCTGCATGGGCAGCCGCAGCACCACCGTGTCGCCGGATTCCCAGGTCCGGTCGAGCATGGCCATCTGCCCGGATTCCAGTTCGATGGCGGCATCCTCCCCGTTCACCGACAGGGACGGGTTGCCGCACCAGCCGGGAATGCGGAGATGCAGCGGAAACCGCACCGGGCCGGAGGTGGTCAGCGTTAGGCGAATCTCCTCGCGGAAGGGATAGCCGGTCTCTTCGAGGATCGAAACCTCGACCCCCCGGCCAACGGTGGCGGTGACACGGCTCGGCGCATAGGCCATGGCCGCCAACCCTCCGTTCCTTTCCGCCATCCAGAGGTGCGCGGCAAACTTGGGCCAGGCCTGATGCATGTTGCAGGTGCAGCAGGGATAGCCGTTCAGCAGGCCGAATAGGTTCGATTCGCGGGGATTGTTCGTGAACTTGTGCGGGCTGTGCGTACAGGAGATCTGGTTGGCCTGCTGGAAATATTGCCGCGCCGTGAAATCTTCGTTTGCCTGGGTGGGCAGGGCATTGAAGGCAACCCGCTCCAGCAGGTCGGCAAACGGAACGGAACCGGAGATCTCGAAGTTTTTTTCGAGCGAAAATAGAGCTTCCGAAATAGTGCAGAATTCGCTGCCCCGGGTGGGGTCGGTGCCGTGCATGCCCTCGTCGCCGCCCCAGAGGCCATGCGGCTGGCCATGGTGGGTGCGGATGTCCGCGAGCGCCTTGCAGGTGGTGCCAAGTTGTTTTTGAAGTCCGTTGCGCTGGCCATGGACCAGCGGATACTTCAAGGCGTGGGCCAGGTTCACGCAGTGGTAGGCATCGCCCACTCCCTGTTGTTCGCTGTAGCGGAAGAGCGCTATCTTTTCGCCGGACTCAAAATCAGCGGCCCAAGGGTAGGCTTGTTCCTGCAGCAGCTCCGCCAATTCCAGCAGGAACGGTTCCCCGGTCGCATTGTAGAGCCAGTAGGCACTCATGACGTTGTCGCCGCCGCGGCGGCCGGCCCACCACGAACCGCTCTCGGGGTTGCCGGGATCGTATAGCGGCCGGTTCTTGAGTTCGGAAAGCTGGTAGCGCATGTAGCGGAGCATGCAGTCGATCGCACGTTCATCGCCGCTGGCCATGTAGTGCTGCTGGAGAATCTTGAGCATGACCATGCGCGGCCACCAGTCATGCACATCCCCCACCTGCGCGCCTTTCGGCGGGGGTTGCGTCCGCTCTTCCGCCTTCAACTCGTACGGTCCGATCTGCCCGTTCGGTCGCTGGTTGGCCAGCGTCCATTCAATCCACCGCATGGCTTTGGCTTCGAGTTCCTCGTCGCCCAGGAGCTTGGCCAGGGGATAAAGCCCATCGATCCAATAGGGGCCGCGCTCCCAGGTGTCGCCATCGCCGCCCAGCCATGCGTTGCGCTCGCCGCAAACCTCGGGATAGAGCGTATCCAAATTCCCCGTCATTCCTTCCGCCGCAACCTGTAGTTGCCGGAGCAGCCAGCCCTGAGGCTGGATGGTGCCGAGCGGCAGTTCGGCGTAGGGTTTCGCGGCCAGGGGCGCGCGGTTGAAGAGATAGGGGGCGCACGGCCCGCCTGCGGCAACCAACGGGCTTGGCACTCCGCTAAAGATGCAGGCCCATCCGATCCATCCTAAAAACGCATAACGATTCATCAGTCGATCCTTTTCTTTGCTGGGTTCTTTTTTGCTTCGGGTCAGTCATGTCCGCACCACTCGAGAAACGCCTGGACAGAGACGCTGGCCAGTCCGGTTTGCGATCGGCCGCCGGGGGCGTAGGGGGTTTCTCGGTCAGAGCCCGCCCGGCTGGTTTCGAGGTCGAATTTAAGGTCGCCATAAAAAATAAAATAGTGGCCATCATCGTAGATGGCATCGCACGGTCCCGCATATGGTTTCATCGGTCCGGAGAGGAGTTTCATGGAAAACACGTATCGAATAGAGGAAGCGATGTCAAGGTTGGCGCTTGATGCGGGCCGCAATCGCAACGGTTGCGGAGGCCATGAACCAAGCAACCGGATAGATCATTATATGATATATCAGTGCCTCCAATTCCGAGGGTTTGAAGCAGTCTTGCGGAAGGGAATGGAAATAAGGGCAGGTGTGGGACGATGCCTGCGGAAAAACGACAAGAAGACACAGCCCATGCCGGAGAAACCTATCTGAAAACAGGGTGGGGGATCGGCCTACTCCAGATTGACGTCGATCTGGTAGAAGGCGGAATCCTCCACCGCGTAGACGGTGTCGGTATAGCG
>QNFR01000130.1 GCA_003646405.1 Gammaproteobacteria bacterium | reverse complement strand
CTATTGTTCTGCTGGAGTCCCGAGAGCCCGTATTGGCGCCCACCTGGTCACCCGATGGCCGCGAGATAGCCTATGTTTCCTTTGAAACCAATAGGCCGGCGATATTCCGGCAGAACCTGCAAACCGGGGCACGCGAGCAGCTGACTAATTTCAGGGGGCTGAACAGCTCCCCATCCTGGTCCCCTGACGGCAGAACTATGGCCATGGTTCTGTCTAAAGATGGCAGCCCGGATATTTACCTGATGGATCTCGCTACCAAAAAACTCACCCGCATTACCCGGCACTACGCCATCGATACAGAACCCAGCTGGATGCCCGACGGTAAATCCCTACTGTTCACCTCCGATCGTGGGGGGCGGCCACAAATCTATCGCTATACCCTGGCCACCGGCAATACCGAGCGCCTGACCTATGAAGGCTCCTACAATGCCCGGGCGCGGGTTGCCCAGGATGGTCGCAATGTGGTGATGGTTCACCAGCAGAACGGTAAATTTCACATCGCACTGCTCGATTTAGTGACAAACAGGCTACAAATACTCACTTCTACCGAATTGGATGAAAGTCCCAGTATCGCACCCAATGGCTCTATGTTATTGTATGCAACCAAGTACGCGGGTAGGGGCATTCTTGCCGCCGTATCCGTGGACGGGGGCGTCAAATTCCGGTTGCCAGCGCGAGATGGCGATGTGCGCGAACCGGCATGGTCACCTTATATGAGCCGCTAATTGCGGTAACACATCAACCAGACGAAGATAACCACCTATATTAAGGAACGCATCTATTATGAAAAACCTACCTGTAGCCGGAAAGGCTCTCACACTTATTTTTGCCGCAGTTTTCCTGGTTGCCTGTTCCAGTAACGACACCAAGGAAGCTGATGAAGCGGCAGCTGCCGCCGCAGCCGCTGCTGCTGCCGCAGCCGCTGCAGAGCAAGCCGCCGCTTCAGAACAGGCCGCTGAAATACAGCGTCTGCAAGATGCCGTGGCAACGGTTGGCAATGTGTTCTACTTTGAATACGACAGCTCTACCCTGACTCCGGCGGCCAAGGCGTCTGTCGATGCTCATATCGCCCTGCTGAACACTAACGACCGCACGATTCGTCTGGAAGGCCATACCGATGAGCGCGGAACACGCGATTACAACATGGCACTGGGTGAGCGTCGCGCCAATGCAGTTCGCGATTACATGGCGGCCAGCGGTGTTGCAAACTACCGTGTAGAGACTGTGAGCTATGGCGAAGAACAGCCCATTGCCTACGGTTCCGGTGAGTCCAACTGGTCTCAGAATCGTCGCGTCGAACTGAAGTAAGAACCACTGACAGATGCTGATCTCTAAAGCTCTGAAAGCGAGCGGGCTGGCCTTATTGGCTGGCCCGTTGTCGTTGGCGCTGGGCAGTGCGGTGTTTGCCCAGGACTATGTAGACCTGGAGGCGGAACGTGCCGCTGCCAAGTCAGGTGGTACTACTACCACTACAGACCCCTATGGTGCACGCCCGGCAACCGCCTACCCGGCGACCAGCTACGGTGTAAACAGTAGTGCCCCCGCACCGCTTGCCACTGTCGCCCAGCCCCAGAGCCAGACTCAACCCGCTGGCACACAAGATTTGAGCAATCTTTTTTACCAGCTACAGCAGTTGCAGCAGGAAGTGATGATGCTCAATGGCAAGGTGGAAGAGCAGGCCCATGAGCTGCGCAGCTTGAAGGAACAGAGTCTGGAGCGCTACGTCGACCTGGATCGGCGCATCGCCGGCGGTGCGGCCACAGTACCCGCTTCCAACTCGGGCGGCAGTGCAAGCACCAGCCCTGCGGTGGTCACACCAATATCCGGTAGCAGTGCTGTTGCCGAGCAGGCGGGAGAGGGCGAGGCCTACCGCAGTGCCTATGCGCTGGTTCGTTCACAGAAATTTAACGACGCCACGGGTGCGTTCAAGCAGTTCTTGCAGGACTACCCCGCAGGGAAGTATGCGCCCAACGCACATTATTGGTTGGGGGAGTTATACCTGGTGATGCAGCCGGCGGACCTCGAATCGTCCCGCCAGGCCTTTATGTTGCTGTTGAGTCAGTACCCTGACAATAGCAAGGCACCCGATGCCATGTACAAGCTCGGCAAAGTCTACTTCCAGAAAGGTAATCGCGAGAAAGCCCGTGAATACCTCGATCGTGTAATCAGCCAATATGGCACTACCAATAGCTCTGCGGTTAAGTTGTCCCGGGACTTTATCGCCCAGAACTACTGATAACCCAGGCGATTCGATAGCAGTGTCTACTTCTACTCCCTCCGGTTCTGCCCCCGATGGTGACTGCACTGTTCGCATCACAGAAATCTTTTACTCCCTGCAGGGAGAAGCGAAAACTGTGGGCTTGCCCACCGTATTTGTGCGCCTCACCGGCTGCCCACTGCGCTGTGTTTACTGCGATACCGAGTACGCTTTCAGTGGTGGAGAGTTGTTCAGCATCGATCAAATCTGCGAACAGGTGGCCAGCTACTCTCCCCGATATGTCACGGTGACCGGCGGCGAGCCGCTGGCCCAGAAATCATGCATCCCCCTGCTCACACGCTTGTGCGATGCGGGTTATGAGGTATCTCTGGAAACCGGCGGTGCCATCAGTGTGGCTGATGTCGATGAGCGCGTGGTAAAGGTTCTGGATCTCAAAACCCCGGCTTCCGGCGAGGTAGAGCGCAATGATTACAGTAATATGGCGCTTCTCACTACCGACGACCAGCTCAAATTTGTGATCTGTGATCGCCAGGATTATGACTGGGCCCGGTTTAAGCTGGCTGAATAGCAAGTGGATGGACGGGTCTCAGATATTCTGTTCTCCCCCAGTCACGGTCAGCTGGAGGGCCGAGAGTTAGCTCAGTGGATATTGCAGGACAATTTGCCAGTACGGCTGCAGCTGCAGCTGCACAAAATTCTCTGGAATGACCAGCCGGGACACTGATGAGCACAGCACAAGAGACAGCAGGGAACAAACGTGCGGTGATTCTGGTCTCCGGCGGCCTGGATTCGACAACCGTGCTGGCCATGGCTCAGCGCCAGGGCTATGAGTGCTACACCCTCACCTTTGATTATGGCCAGCGTCACCGGGCGGAATTAGTGGCCGCTGAGCGTGTATCAATTGCATTGGGCGATGTGGAGCACAAGGTTGTCCATCTCAATCTGGACAGCATTGGCGGCTCGGCGCTTACCGATTCGTCCATTGCTGTCCCCGAGGAAGAAACCGAGGGCATACCAATTACCTACGTGCCCGCCCGCAACACCGTATTTCTGTCCATCGCTTTGGGTTGGGCCGAGGTACTGGGCGCCCAGGATATTTTTATAGGGGTTAATGCGGTGGATTATTCGGGTTATCCGGATTGTCGTCCCGAGTTTATCGCCGCCTTTGAAGCCATGGCTAATCTGGCCACCCGGATGGGCGTGGAAGGGGAGGCGATACGTATTCAAACGCCTTTAATGGAGCTGGGCAAGGGTGACATTATCAAGGCGGGAGTCGCACTGGGAGTCGATTACTCGCTCACGGTCTCCTGCTACCAGGCGACAGATGAAGGGCTGGCCTGTGGCCGTTGTGACAGTTGTCGCCTGCGCCGACAGGGTTTTGTCGATGCTGGACTCGAAGACCCCACGCGCTATTGCTGAAATTCTTCAGAAGCCCATGATTTCCCTGAAAAAACTCTTGAAATCCCAGTTCAAATCCGTACTATACGCAACTCCTCCTGAGGGCCGTTAGCTCAGTTGGTAGAGCAGTTGGCTTTTAACCAATTGGTCGCGCGTTCGAATCGCGCACGGCCCACCATTTTTCAAGTTCTGCATCCATAGTACCCAGCAATACCTGCCTGTCTTCAAACCACGCCTAAATTCCCTTGGGCGATAAGCTCGCTGTTGATTGCTCGATTTTCCTCTATTCTCGCATTGGCAGTATAGTAGGCTACTTTGTGGGGATTACGGAGTAGCTCGTACTCCGTCCGCCGCCAGGGTCTTTCTGCAGAGCACCGCGATCAATCAGATCGAGAATATCCCGGTAGGCTGTGTCCTGAGAGCATTTTGCGAGCTTTGCCCACTTGGATGTGGTGAGCTTGCCTTCAAAGCCGTCCATGAGCCTGTTGAGCACTTTGATCTGACGCGCGTTCAGTGGTTCCTTTGCGTACTGTTCCCAGAAACGTGCCTTTTCCATGACGGCGGCGAGCGTGTCTTGCGCGCCGTCAATGGCCCTGCCCAGGCAGTTAAGAAACCAGTCCTGCCATGCCGTAATGTCAAGGTCACTTTTTTGGGTGCGCCCTAGCGTGTCATAGTAACCTTTTCGCTCAATGCAGATTTGCGCAGACATACTGTAAAAGCGCTGTGCTGATCCTTCCGAGCGTGCCAGTGCCATGTCAGCAATGGCGCGGGCTATCCGACCATTGCCATCATCAAAGGGGTGGAGGATAACAAACCACATATGCGCGAGGCCAGCAATGAGCAGGGGGTCAATATCCCCCGGTGCTTCAAACCAATTCAGAAATTTCGTCATTTCATCCGGTAGCCTGTCTGCCGGAGGAGCCTCGTAATGGACTTTCTGCCGCCCGATAGGTCCGGAGACCACTTGCATAGCCCCATCGCTGCCATCACGCCACTGGCCGACGCGAATTTTATGCATCCCGCTACGCCCGGTAGGAAACAGGGCGGCGTGCCACCCGAACAAGCGATCCTCTGTAAGCAGTGCAGCATGATTGCCGGTAGCGTCCAGCATCATCTCAACAGCGCCCTCTACATGGCGGTCCGACGGGATAAGGCCACCTGCATCCATGCCAAGACGACGGGCGATGGATGACCTGACCTGATCACGTTCCAGCGTTTCGCCTTCAATCTCGCTTGATTTGACGACATCCTCGGTCAGCGTTTGCAGGTGTGCTTCGCCCTGCAGCTCAAAGCCGAGCCCTTCCATTTTTCCGAGCAAGCGACCCTGTTCCCGAGAAACCTGGGCGAGCAGACGGGCGAGGGCGCTGTTATCCCAAGTGAGTGTTGGCCAGCCCTGTTTTTCCCAGATATAAATTATAAACTCCGCACGATATGCGGATAATATGACCTGTATTCTCCGCAGGGTCAAGGATAAAGTCCGCGACAGGTGCGGAGAATATTGGCTCCAATCTCCGCAATAGTGCCCGGTAGTTAGAATTTGACCTTATTTTTGGGCGGTTCCAGCCGCGCAAGGGACTTTTCGCAGGACGCTGTAAACCGGCACCAAAGGCGGGTCAAAGCATCACGCCGGTTTACATTTAGACTCCGGATACTCGCCTATGGTGCGATAGTTCATCGCGTATTGACATAGTTACCGGGAGATATAAAGGTAGTTGTCGGGAGTTATAAGAAATAATCTGAGTGCGCTTACCTTAAACCTAACTGTTCTTGAGATACGTTATGAAAAGACGACGCCTGGAGTCGCGTAAATTTGCTTGCTACAATATTCGTCCTTTTTGAAACGGAATGAGTCTGTGTACGACACGTTGATGCAAGCCCTCGCCGAAGTCGATCGGCCAAGTGATGTTTGTACTTCGGGAGATTTACCGCTGACGATGCCGGGTCTGGTTGTTGAGGGTCTCGGTACACTTCATTTGCCGCTGGGAGGGTCGCAGGCCCGTGAGCTTATTGGGCACTGTCGGCAAGCACCGTATGGTAAAGGCACAAAAACTCTGGTGGATACGGCGGTGCGCCGCGTCTGGGAGCTCGATGCCAAATCTGTTCAATTCACCAACCCCAAATGGACATTATTGATCGACTCGATTATCGGTAAAGTGCAGCAAAAACTGGGGCTTGAGTCGTGTAAGTTGACTGCGCATCTATACAAATTGCTGGTTTACGAGACGGGAAGCTTTTTTCTGCCCCATCGAGATGGTGAGAAACTTGATCGCATGGTAGCAACTCTGGTGGTTGTTCTACCGTCAGTGCACGAGGGGGGCGCGTTGATTGTCTCGCACGATGGGCACCAACATGAGGTGACATTTTCCGGTGCAGCATCGGGATATGAATTGAGTTACGCCGCCTTTTATGCGGACTGCCAGCACGAAGTGAAACCT
>QNFR01000129.1 GCA_003646405.1 Gammaproteobacteria bacterium | reverse complement strand
TCCCGCCAGTCGGCCAGTGGCCTGCTGCTCAGGGACAACGTCTACGGCACACTGGAAGAGGATGCGGTACGACGCGACCTCACGGTAAACGCCCTGTATTACGACTCTGGCAAGTTTGAAGTTTTCGATCACGTCCACGGACTGGAGGATCTCAAACAACGCAGCATCTGCATTATCGGCGACCCTCGGCTACGCTACACGGAAGATCCGGTGCGCATGCTGCGCGTCGTACGCTTCGCCGCCAAGCTGGATTTTACTATAGACCAGCACACGGCCAGGGTGATTCCCGGCTGTGCCCACCTGCTTGGCGAAATTCCCGCCGCGCGCCTGTTCGATGAATTTCTCAAACTGTTCCTGGCAGGCTTCGCCGCGGCAACCCTGGATAAGTTGGTGGAGTACGACCTGCTGCAATACCTGTTCCCGGATACCAGTGCCTGCATGCGCAGTGATGCCACCGCACGGTCCCTGATACGCGCCGCCATGAGCAATACAGACCAGCGTATAGCGCAGGGCAAGCCCGTCACGCCGGCTTTCATTCTCGCAGCGCTGCTGTGGCCAGTTGCCAGCAAGCTGGCGCTGCACCAACAAAATCACGGCGACGCACCCATGGTAGCCATGCACAGCGCCGCGCAACAGACCATTGGCGATGCCGCCAGACACATCTCTATTCCGCGCCGCTTCAGCCAGCCCATGCGGGAAATATGGGAGTTCCAACTGCGCCTGCAGCGCCGCCAGGGGCGCAAGGCTGCCGAACTGGTGGATCACCGTCGCTTCCGCGCCGCCTACGACTTCCTGCTGTTGCGCGAACAGGCCGGGGAGGACACCGGCGATATCGGTGACTGGTGGACACAGTTTCAGGAACTACCACTGGAACAGCGCCTGGCGCAGGTCGCGTCCGGCAAGGGTAATCAGGGCGGACGCAGAACCCGCACGCGCCGCTCCAATCCCGGAACATGACGGCGGCCTACATCGCCCTGGGCAGCAACTTACAAGATCCGCTAACACAGTTACGTAGCGCAGTCAGTGCTCTGGACAAGCTGCCCGGCTCCCGGGTCGAACGCACCTCCAGCATCTATCGCAGCACCCCGGTAGGCCCGGTTACACAACCGGACTACCTGAACGCTGTATTGCTACTGACCACTGTATTATCTCCACTGCGACTACTGGACGCCCTGCAGCAAATCGAACAGGAACAGGGTCGCGTACGCGGCGTGCGCTGGGGTCCGCGCACCCTGGATCTCGATATCCTGCTGTACAACGACCAGCACATAGACAGCCCCAGGCTGGCAATACCTCACCCGGCGCTGCAGCAGCGCAATTTCGTACTTTATCCACTGTTTGAAATCAGCGATGCAAATTTGGTGCTGCCGGACGGCGCAGTTCTTGATACATTAGTAGCCGCTTGCCCGAGGGATGACTTGGAGAAGACGAGTCTGCGATTCAATAAGAACTAATGCCCACAGGGGCCGGGAAGAACAGGGAGCCATGCTTTGATGCGCGAGACAACGGCCATCAACATCGACCTGAAAGGGCGTACACCGCCCGCCTTTGTCGCCGTAGAAGGCCCCATCGGCGTGGGCAAAACCACCCTGGCCAAGAAACTGGCGGCCAGCTTCAACCATGAGACCCTGCTGGAAGACGCACAAGAGAACCCGTTCCTCGAAAAGTTCTATCGCAATCGCAAACAGGCGGCACTGGCCACCCAGTTATTCTTCCTGTTCCAGCGCGCCCAAAAAATTCAGGATATGCGCCAGGCGGACATCTTCGAGCCCGTGCGGGTATCTGATTTCCTGATTGAGAAGGATCCGTTGTTTGCCCGGATTAACCTGGAGCGGGATGAATTCCAACTCTACGAAAAGGTCTACCAACAGTTGACCATAGACGCCCCCCGACCGGACCTGGTGATCTATCTGCAGGCCTCCACCGATATCCTGCTATCGCGCATAGACAATCGTGGTGTGCCCTTTGAGCAAGCCATAGAACGGGACTATCTCGAGCGCCTGAACGAAGTGTACAGCGAGTTCTTTCTATATTACGATGGCGCTCCTCTGCTCATCGTTAATGCCAGCGAAATCGACCTGGTCAACGGCGGGACAGATTACAGCCACCTGGTGGACTACCTTCTGGATATTCGCAGCGGCCGCCACTACTTCAATCCCACTTTTTTTGGATAGCGATCGGATAGTAAGTGTACCTCGTCACTCATAATACAACATCCAGAGCCTCCCAATTCGCTCGCTGTAAGGCGCAGTTCGCAGGCAATATAGGTACCTTTCCAAGAGCTGCAACGCAGCTGCCAGCCCCTTGGCGGCTCGCTGAACGTTACATTATGAGTGACGAGGTACACTAGATGGGCAAGGTCACAATCAGCACCCTGGACAAGAAAAAAGCCGCCGGAGAGAAGTTTGTCTGTATCACCGCCTATGATGCCACCTTTGCCCGTATCATCAGTGAGGCCGGAGCAGAAGCCATACTGGTGGGAGACTCCCTGGGCATGGTACTGCAGGGCCACGACAGTACTATTCCCGTCACGCTGGACCACATGGTCTACCACACGGAATGTGTATGTCGCGCCGCGCCCGACGCTCTGGTCATCGCCGATATGCCATTCATGTCCTACACCACACCGGAACAGACCATGGATAACGCCACCCGCCTGATGCAGGCCGGGGCGCAGATGGTCAAGATGGAGGGCGGCACCTGGCTCAGCGATACCATCAGCATGCTGGTGGAACGGGGCATACCGGTTTGCGCACACCTGGGCCTCACGCCGCAGTCGGTCAACACCTTCGGCGGATTCAAGGTACAGGGTCGCACCCCCAAGGAGGCCAAATCCATACTGGCGGACTCTGTAGAGATCAAAGATGCAGGCGCCAGCCTATTGGTACTGGAATGCGTACCCTCGCATCTGGCCGCCGATATCAGTAACAAACTGGATATTCCGGTAATTGGCATCGGTGCCGGAGCCGGCACCGATGCACAGGTATTGGTCATGCACGACCTGCTGGGTCTGTCCGATCACACGGCTCGCTTCGTACACAACTTCATGACTGGCCAGAACACCATTCAAGGCGGCTTAAAGGCCTTTGTGGACGCCGTCAAAGCTGGCGAATATCCCCGGGAAGAGCACACCTACACCTGATGCCCTGCCAAGGTGCCCGGTACCCGATAAAACGGGGCAGGCTGGGCGTGGCATTTCACAAATATCCTACCCGCTCGCTTTTCACGCCTGCTCAAGACAGTAGTTAGTATGTGCTCACTTCCATAAATATGTTGCCCAAATGTGTTACTGACCAGAAACCTGCTTCTTTTGGTAACAAAAACTGTGAATTTTTCATAAAAACCCGTTGCCTGAGTAGTAGGTGTTGAGTCATAATTCCCAACCCGCGCTGGCATCTGCCTGGTGCGGGTTTAAAACTAGTGTCTTTTACTGGTTTAGCGTCACCATTCCGTACCGTAGGGATCAGGTAGATATGCGAACTTATAGCAGCAACGCTCAGTTACAATCCGCTCTACGCCGCTTGCGCCAGAATGGTCAGAGCATCGCCTTCGTTCCCACCATGGGAAATCTACACGAGGGACACCTGGACCTGGTGCGCGAGGCCAGGCGCCTGTGCGACGTGGTCGTGGTCAGTATTTTTGTCAACCCCCTGCAATTCGGCCCCAATGAAGATCTGGGAGCCTATCCCCGCACCCTGGCGACGGACAAGGAGAAATTGTTCAGCGAAGGGGTTCAGATATTATACGCACCCGGCGTTGAGGAAATTTACCCCGAGGGCATGAACGCGCAGACCCAGGTACAAGTACCTGATCTGGGCGATACACTGTGCGGTAGCAGCCGGCCTGGTCACTTCAACGGCGTCACCACAGTTGTCAGTAAGTTGTTCAGTATCGTGCAACCCGATGTGGCGGTATTCGGCGAAAAGGATTTCCAACAGCTGTCCATCGTACGCAAAATGACCAAAGACCTGTGCATGCCCATCGAGATTGTCGGTGTGCGTACCGCGAGAGATGAGGACGGGCTGGCCAAGAGCTCGCGCAACGGCTTTTTGTCCTTCGAACAGCGCCGTATCGCACCCGTACTGCACCAGACCCTGAACAGCTGCCGCGAGGCTATTGCCTGCGGCTTCGACAATTTTCTGCAACTGGAATCCCACGCCCGCATGAAACTGCTGGAGGCGGGTTTCGAGCCAGACTACTTCGCTATCCGGGACGCCCGCACCCTGCGCACAGTCACTGCAGATACTGAAGAAATCGCCATACTGGTCGCCGCCAAATTGGGGTCCACGCGCCTGATCGACAACGTGCGACTGGCACTGAACCCGGTATCGGACTGGGGCATGCTGGCCGACGGCCGTTAGCAATAACTACAGCCTGAGATGGCGCTTGTTCAAGACGACCGTAGGCGCGTCCCGCTGCTTCCGGGAGTTTTCTGCCTTGCTTAGTTAGCGTGCACCCTCAACTATTAGACCTTGGTCGGCTTGCACTACCTAGCCGGCCACGTATTATCCTGTGTTCACCAAACTCATAGAGGGAAGGGCCAACATGTCTGAATTTCCTATCCATCCGGTTCCCGCCAATTTCAAGGATGCCCACATAAACGCCGATCAATACAAGGCGATGTACCAGCGCTCGATCGAAGACCCCGATGGCTTCTGGAGCGAAATGGCCAGCGAGTTCCTGTCCTGGGACCAGCCCTGGGACAATGTCGTCAGCTACGATTTCATCAAGGGCGACGCCCAGTGGTTTGCCGGTGGCAAATTAAACGTCAGTTACAACTGCATAGACCGGCACCTGCCCGAGCGGGCGGACCAGACCGCGCTGATCTGGGAGGGAGATGACCCCGCCGACAGCAAGCACATTACCTACAGTGAATTGAAAGAGCAGGTGTGTAAGCTGGCCAACGCCCTCAAGGCGCGCGGCGTGAGCAAGGGTGACCGGGTGTGCATCTACATGCCGATGATTCCGGAGGCGGCCTACGCCATGCTGGCCTGTACCCGCATCGGTGCCGTGCACTCCATCGTATTCGGCGGCTTTTCCCCCGCCGCCCTGAAGGACCGCATCCTGGATTCCGATTGCCAGACCCTGATCACGGCCGATGAAGGCGTGCGCGGCGGCAAGAATATTCCTCTGAAAGTGAATGCCGACGAGGCGCTGGCCTCCTGCCCCAACGTTCACACCTGCCTGGTGGTACAGCGCACCGGCGGCGATATCGCCTGGCGCGATGGCCGGGACGTCTGGTATCACGAGGCGGTAGCGGGCGCAGACAGCGAATGCCCGCCCGAGTCCATGGATGCGGAAGACCCCCTGTTCATCCTCTACACGTCCGGCTCCACCGGCCAACCCAAGGGCGTGCTGCACACCACCGGTGGCTACCTGCTGCAAGCCGCCATGACCTTCAAATACGTATTCGACTACCGTGAAGGTGAAGTCTACTGGTGTACCGCCGACGTCGGCTGGGTCACCGGCCACACCTATATCGTGTACGGCCCCCTGGCCAACGGCGCCATCTCCCTGATGTTCGAGGGAGTACCCACTTACCCCGATGCCGGTCGCTGCTGGGAAGTCGTGGACAAGCACCAGGTCAATACCTTCTATACCGCACCCACCGCCATCCGCGCCCTGCAAGCGGTGGGCGATGAGCCGGTTACACGCAGCTCCCGCGCCAGCCTGCGCTTACTGGGTACGGTGGGTGAGCCCATAAACCCGGAGGCCTGGGAATGGTATTACCAGGTCGTCGGTGACTCGCGCTGCCCGATCATAGATACCTGGTGGCAAACTGAAACCGGCGGCCATATGATCACGCCGCTGCCGGGGGCCACCGACCTGAAACCCGGCTCCGCCACCTTCCCCTTCTTTGGCGTGGAATTAGCCCTGCTAAATGAGGACGGCTCTGAAATCGAGGGCGCGGGTGCCGGCTACCTGGTGATAAAGTCCTCCTGGCCCGCCCAGATCCGCAGCATATACGGCGACCACCAGCGCATGGTGGACACCTATTTCAGCAATTACCCGGGCTACTACTTCACCGGCGACGGCGCCAAACGCGACGAGGACGGCTATTACTGGATCACCGGCCGTGT
>QNFR01000128.1 GCA_003646405.1 Gammaproteobacteria bacterium | reverse complement strand
TCGCCTGTGGCTTTGTTTATTACCCGTGCTGGTATTTGCGGCCTATATGCTGTTTATCGCTCCAAGAACCACCTACCGACACTACCTGCCCCTTATACCGGCCGCGGCACTACTGGCATCCTATGGCTTGTGGTCAATGCGCATCGCGCACAACCGATTCTTCTTAGCGCTCTTCTTTGCCTGGCCCGCACTACTGTTGGTCGATTTCGAACTGGACTTCCACCAGGATCCGCGCCGGCAGATTGTTGCCTGGTATAACGAAATCACCCCGGCAAGGGTTTTTATCACCTATTATGTAAAACCCCCGCCCACCCTCCAGCCACCCACTATCTGGTTCGAACCGGACTATTTTTTGAAAGAACCTGACAAGCTGAAACTGGGCCACTTCCTGGTACTGAGCGAGAATTGGTACGACACGGCATTTGCCCAGGAGCTGAACGGCCCCGTCGTCACCAACCGGAGGCGCCTGGTCAAAACCAGACCCAAATATGCACGGCTTTACAGGAAAATTCTTGCCGGCAATCATCCTGATTTGCAGCTGGAGAGGGAATACAACGTCCAGAATTTCATGCCTGAGCTGGTTCTGCACAAGAAGTTTTATGGCACCTTCCAGAAGTTTGTGGGTGATTTGAAGGTCTTCCGCATTGTTCAGTAGGCAAACATCTCTGGCAGGGTGGGGTAACACCCACCCTGGGCACCGCCCCTCCCAACAGCACCGGGATTTTCGCTGGCTTGACTATATCCACCCCTGATTTTGATCAATCGCCACACGCAACCATGACCTACAACTAATCAGGCGGTAAACTGCACCCATGAAAACCTACCTGGTCGGCGGCGCGGTGCGCGATGAGTTGCTGGACTACCCCGTGTCGGAGCGCGACTGGGTAGTGGTGGGTGCGCGCCCGCAGGATTTGCTGGATCTGGGCTACCAGCAGGTGGGCAAGGATTTTCCCGTATTCCTGCACCCGCAAACCAAAGACGAATACGCCCTGGCCCGTACCGAACGCAAACAGGGGCACGGCTATACCGGGTTTGCGGTGGATTGCGACCCGTCGGTAACACTGGAGGAGGACCTGCTGCGGCGGGATCTCACCGTGAACGCCATGGCCCGGGATACGGATGACAGTATTATCGACCCCTACGGCGGGCAACGGGATCTGGCGGCACGGGTGCTGCGCCACGTATCCGATGCGTTTGTGGAAGACCCCCTGCGAGTGCTGCGCACGGCGCGCTTCGCCGCGCGCTACGCGCATCTGGGTTTTACAGTAGCGCCTGAGACCAGCGCCTTGATGGCGGAGATTGTCAGCCAGGGGGAACTGGCCCATTTACCCGCCGAACGCATCTGGATCGAATTTGATCGGGCTCTGGGGGAGCGCGATCCCGACGTTTTTGTACAGGTGCTGCGCGACTGTGGCGCACTGGGCAAACTGCTGCCGGAACTGGAAGCCCTGTTCGGCGTGCCACAAACAGCAAAGCATCACCCGGAGATCGACACCGGCGTACACACGCTGATGGCCCTGCAACAGGCGGTTGTACTGTCCGGCAGCACAGACGTGCGCTTCGCGGTGCTGATCCACGATCTGGGCAAGGGCACTACCCCCAAGGCCGAATGGCCACGTCATATCGCTCACGAGCACCGGGGCATCAAGCTGGTGGACGCGGTGTGCCAGCGCCTGAAGGCTCCCAACCAGTTCCGCGACCTGGCGCGCAAGGTCTGCCAGTACCACACCCACTGCCACCGCGCCCTGGAGTTGCGTGGCAAGACTATTCTCAAATTACTCACCGCCACCGACGCCCTGCGCCGCCCGGAGCGCTTCGAGACGTTCCTGCTGGCCTGCGAGGCGGATGCGCGCGGAAGGCTGGGCTTTGAACAGCGGGACTACCCCCAGGCGGATTATTTGCGGCGCGCTCTGAGCATTACACAGGGCGTCACTGCGGCGCAGTTTGCCGGCGATGGACTTGAGGGCAAGGCCATTGGGGAGGCCATTAACGCCGAGCGGGTGCGTCTGTTGGAAGCATTGCGCCGTGGCTAAAATTTAAATAGCGGCTGGGCAGCCCGGCCATCAGGGCCGCTCCCCACGCTCAATCAGTACGCCCACCTCCCTGGCCTGCACCACAGCGCCGGGCTTGCTGAGCCGCAGGCGCAGCCATGGCACATGGAACTCCCGCATAATGAGCGCGGCTATTTGTTCCGCCAGGGTTTCAAGCAGCTGGAATTCGCTGCCCTCTATAAAGGACAATACACGGGTGGAGATGGCGGCGTAATCCAGGGCATCATCGATCCGGTCACTGGCGGCAGCCCGCGGGATATCGCCGGCCATTTCCAGATCCAGTACCACGCTCTGGCGGATTTCGCGCTCCCAGTCGTAAACACCGATAACCGTGTCTGCGCGCAACTCCCTTATAAAGACGATATCCATTCAGGCCGCGCCCGCTGCATCCAGAGGCGGCAACTCTTCCATGGGCCAGCGCGGGCGAACCCGGGTTTGCTCGTCGTCCACTTGCCCGGCCTGCAATCGCTGCGCGCCGGCATAGGCGATCATGGCGCCATTGTCAGTGCAATACTTCGCTGCGGGATAGAACACCCTGGCACCTTCTTTATCCAGAGCCCTTTCCAATGCTGATCTAAGCCTTAAGTTAGCACTTACTCCGCCGGCTATCACCAGGGTCTTCAAGGCCTCTTGCCTAAGCGCCCGACGGCATTTTATTACCAGGGTAGCCACCACCGCGTCCTCGAACGCACGAGCGATATCGCACCTGTCCTGCTCAGTTAATTCACTGGCCTGCCGGCACTCCGCCACCGTATTAAGGGTGTAGGTCTTGAGGCCGCTGAAGCTGAAATCAAGCCCCGGGCGGTTGACCATGGGGCGGGGGAAGTCGAAGCGTGCGGGGTCGCCCCGCTGTGCCATGCGCGCGATATGGGGGCCACCGGGATAAGGCAAACCCAACATCTTGGCGGCCTTGTCGAAAGCCTCACCGGCGGCATCGTCCAGGGATTCGCCCAGCATGCGGTACTGCCCGATACCGTCTACCCGCACCAATTGAGTGTGGCCGCCTGAAACCAGCAGCGCCACAAAAGGGAATTGTGGGTGTTCGTCCTCCAGCATGGGCGCCAGCAAATGCCCCTCCATATGGTGCACCCCCAGAACCGGCACACCCCAGCCCCAAGCCAACGCCCGTGCCAGAGTCGCCCCTACCATCAGGGCTCCGACCAGACCGGGACCTGCGGTATAGGCCACACCATCTATCTCTTGCGGCGTACACCCGGCCTCGGCCAGAACCTGTTCCAGCAGCGGCAAGACCTTGCGCACATGATCCCGCGAGGCCAGTTCCGGCACCACGCCGCCGTATTCCACATGGATATCCACCTGGCTGAACAGTGCATCCGCCAGCAAGCCGCGCGCCATGTCATAGAGCGCCACGCCGGTTTCGTCACACGATGTTTCCAGGCCCAGAATCAGCATTGCTTTTAAGAAAGATCTCCATCCCGTCAACTCAAGGTCATCAATAACAGGCAAGCGCTGGCATGCCCGTTCGAAAGCGCATGATAAATGAGCAACGGCCATGGAGCCAGTCAGATAGCGTTAAATAGAGGGTGACGAAAATTACCGGCTTGCACGACAACAGGGTTGAAGTGTTGCATAGTAATGGGGTAATGCTAGTATTACTCCATTACGAGGGGCAAATTATGCGCACAACAACCAGCAAATTAACCACCAAAGACCTGGACGCTGCCGGCCTCCCCGCCTCCTCTGTGGTGAGAATGAAGCTATTCACGCTGGATAATCAGCTGGTATTAAGGAAGGCGGGTGTACTAGGGGAGAAGGACCAACGATGCGTGGCGGGGGCAATGCGCCAGCTATTGAGTGTGGACATTACCACGACTGACAACTTCCCCTAAGGCCCTGACTCAGCCCTTTGCAAAACACGCTGGATAAGTATATTATGCGCGCCCTTTCAGGTGTTGGTTGCCCGGTGGTCGAGCGCCTGCAGTAAAATAGACGAGTAAGGTAAAGAATTAATGCCCCATATCAAGATCAAGGAAAACGAGCCGTTTGACGTTGCCCTGCGCCGCTTCAAGCGCTCCTGTGAAAAAGCCGGCGTGCTCGCCGAGGTTCGCAAGCGCGAGCACTATGAGAAGCCCACCACCGTGCGCAAGCGTGCCGGTGCTGCCGCGGTCAAACGTCACCTGAAGAAACTTTCCCGGGAAAATCGCAAGCGCGTACGCCTGTACTAAGCGCCAGCCCCTCCCATGAACGATCAATCTCTCGCACAGTCCATCAGGGCGGACATGAAAACCGCCATGAAAGCACGGGACAAGGAGCGATTGTCGACCATCCGGCTGATCCTGGCCGAATTCAAACGTATTGAAGTTGACGAGCGCATCGAGGTTGATGACGCGCGGGCACTGGCTGTGCTCGATAAAATGGTCAAGCAGCGCCGCGATTCCGCCGAGCAGTACACCAGTGCCGGCCGGGATGAGCTGGCCGCCACGGAAAACGCCGAGATCGCCGTTATCCAACAGTACCTGCCCGCGCAACTGAGCGAAGAAGAGCTGATCGCTATAGTGGACGCCGCCATAGCCGCCAGCGACGCCACAGGCATGGCGGCCATGGGCCCGGTTATGGGTCAGCTCAAACCACAATTACAGGGCCGCGCGGATATCGGCGCCGTCAGCCAGTTGGTCAAATCACGTCTGGCCGGCTGAAAAAGCCTCAGGCGGCACGATACGGCGTTGAAAATGCCCTCAAGATGCTCATGTACTGTCGTGTACACTGCGCTTTTTCGACCATTTTCGTCTTGTCTCGCACTCGCCTGAAGCTTTTTCAATAAGCTGCCGAAGCACACTAAACTTTCCCTCTCCAGCGTGGTTCAATAAGCTGTTGATTCATAGTAGGTCTAAAATGGCCGGACGGATACCGCAAGCTTTCCTGGATGACCTGCTGGACCGCGTCGACATCGTCGAGGTGATAGACCGGCGTGTCAAACTGAAAAAATCCGGTAAAAACTACACCGCGCGCTGCCCTTTTCACGACGAAAAAACCCCTTCCTTCAGCGTTAACCAGGAAAAGCAATTCTACTACTGCTTTGGCTGTGGCGCTGGCGGCAACGCCCTGGGCTTCGTCATGGACTACGAGAGCCTGGATTTCCCCCAGGCGGTGGAGACCCTGGCCAGCAGTGCCGGGCTGGAAGTGCCCCGGGAACCCAGCCGCGGCGGCCGCGACCCCGGCCGGCAGGAGCAGAGTAACAAACCACTGTACGCCCTGATGGAACAGGTGGCGGCTTACTACCAGCAACAATTACGCCACCACCGGGAAGCCGGGCGCGCCGTAAAATACCTCAAACAACGCGGTCTTACCGGTGTCGTTGCCAGGCAATTCGACCTGGGCTTCGCACCGCCGGGCTGGGACAACCTGGTCAAGGAATTGGGAGGCAGCGAGGAACAACGCGACCTGTTGGTCAAAACCGGCATGCTGGTGGAGAACGAAAAAGGCAGGATCTACGACCGTTTCAGAGACCGGGTGGTATTTCCCATCCGCGACCAGCGGGGCCGGGTGATCGCCTTTGGCGGCCGGGTCCTGGAGGACGACAAACCAAAATATCTCAACTCGCCGGAGACGGAGATTTTCCACAAGAGCCGGGAGCTGTATGGCCTGTACCAGGCCCGACAGACCAACCGCAAGCTGGAGCGAATATTAGTCGTGGAGGGCTATATGGACGTGATCGCCCTGGCCCAGCACGGCATCAGCTACGCCACCGCCACCCTGGGAACAGCCACCAGTAAAACTCACCTGGAGCGGGTCTATCGCCTGTGCCCGGAAGTGGTGTTTTGCTTCGACGGGGACCAGGCCGGTCGCAAAGCCGCATTCCGGGCCATGGAAGCGGCGCTACCGTGTATGGAGGACGGCCGCCAGGCCAGGTTCCTGTTCCTGCCCGAGGGGCAAGACCCGGACGATGCCGTGCGCGGCGGGGGTGCAGAGCACTTCCAACGCCTGCTGGATGAGGCGATGCCGCTGGAAAACTTTCTGTTTGAGTCCGTGGCCCAGGGCCTGGATATTACCAAGCTGGATGGCCGCGCCCGCATGAGCAAACTGGCCCTGCCCTACATTCGGCAACTACCTGAAGG
>QNFR01000127.1 GCA_003646405.1 Gammaproteobacteria bacterium | reverse complement strand
GCCGGGCGGCTGCCTCTGATGCAGGTCAGCGATAAACTGACCTGGATTGCCGAGGTGATCCTGGAGCAGGTATTGGCCGTGGCCTGGGCCGACCTGACCAGGAAGTACGGGGAACCCGAACGGGACAGCAGTGGTTATGGCTTTGCTGTTTTTGCCTACGGTAAGCTGGGCGGCATAGAGCTGGGTTACGGCTCGGATCTGGACCTGGTGTTTGTTTACGACGCCGCCAGGCAGGGTGTGACCAATGGCCAGCGCAGCATAGATAACGCGGTGTTCTATACCCGCCTCGGTCAGCGCATGATTCACATACTGGAGACGCGCATGGCCATGGGGCAATTGTATGAAGTGGACATGCGCCTGCGTCCCTCCGGGGAGTCGGGCATGCTGGTCAGTACTGCACAGGGCTTTCGCAGCTATCAACAGGAGTCGGCCTGGACCTGGGAGCACCAGGCCCTGGTGCGGGCGCGGTTTGTGGCCGGTGATCCGACAGTGGCGACCCAGGTGGAAGTGGTGCGTGCGGATATCCTGTGTCAGCCGCGCGATGAGGCGGTTCTGGCGCGGGAAGTGCAGAAGATGCGCGACAGAATGCGTAAACACTTACTATCTGGTGAGTCCATTGACGGCGGTGAGTTTCACTTAAAGCAGGGGAAGGGTGGTATCGTAGATATTGAGTTTATGGTGCAGTATGCAGTCCTGGCGTGGTCCTATCGCGTGCCGGAGCTGGCGTGCTGGCCTGATAATGTCCGCATTCTCGAGATCCTGGGCCGGGAGGGTTTATTCGAGCAGCAGGAGTGTGATGCCCTCACCGGGGCGTACCTTGCTTATCGTTCCGCGGTGCACCAGCTTTCCCTGCAGCAACAGCCGGGCGTTGTACCGGGTGACCGTTTTGGCGATTTCCGGGCTGCGGTCTGCGCCAAGTGGCAGCAATTATTTGCACCCTATATGACCACAAGTGACGAAGATACCGGAGTTCAGTGATGACTCTGGCCGGCTCCGGGTTCTGCCCCTGTGCATGAAGCTGGCGAAAAGCTCCTGATCATCGGCCCTTCCTGGGTCGGAGATATGGTCATGTCCCAGGTTCTTTATATCTACCTGCGGCAAACTCGCCCGGGGCTGGTTATTGACGTGCTGGCTCCCCCCTGGAGCGGTCCGATCCTGGCGCGCATGCCCCAGGTGAATCGCGCCATTGCCATGCCCATAGGGCACGGGCAACTGGCGCTGGGCCGCCGCAGGCGGCTGGGGCGTGAGCTGCGTGCGCAGCACTACGACCAGGCCATACTCCTGCCCAACTCCCTCAAATCTGCCCTGATACCCTTTTTTGCCCGTATTTCCAGGCGCACCGGCTGGCGCGGTGAGATGCGTTATGGCTTGTTGAACGATCTGCGCATTCTCGATGAAGCGGCATTGCCACTCATGGTGCAGCGCTTTGTGGCCCTGGGTATGGCGCGCGATGCGACTGTGCCCGGGCAGTTGCCTGAGCCTCACCTGGTGGTGGATCCACAGGCGGCGCGGCACTGTCGCAGCCAGGTCGGTCTGGGCGCCGACCGGCCGATCCTCGCACTGTGCCCCGGCGCTGAGTTTGGCGCCGCCAAGCGCTGGCCCGTGGAATATTACGCTGAGCTGGCCCGGAATTACCTGGCGCGGGGCTGGCAGGTAGCCCTGTACGGCGCGGCGAATGACCGGGAGGTTTGCGCGCGGATCAGAGAGGCCAGCGGCAATCACCCGCGCTGCCATAATCTGTCCGGGGCTACCACACTGGCGGAAGTGGTGGATCTTTTATCCCTGTCAGCAGCGGTGGTCAGCAACGACTCCGGCCTTATGCATATCGCCGCCGCGCTGCAGCGCCCTCTACTGGCTATTTACGGCGCCACCTCGCCGGCTTTCACGCCGCCACTGAGTACGGCATCCGCTTTGCTGGTCAGTGATATAGATTGCGCCCCCTGCTTTCAACGGGAGTGCTCCCTGGGTCATCATCGCTGCATGCGGGACATACCGCCACAGCTGGCAGCTGCTAAACTGGAAACCCTGTTGGCCGATAGTGAGGGTGCGCATTGAGGGTGCTGGTGGTAAAGATGTCATCTCTGGGCGATGTTATTCATACACTGCCGGCTCTCACCGATGCCGCACGCGCCTTGTCGGGCATCCGCTTTGACTGGGTAGTGGAGGAAGCGTTTGCCGAAATCCCCGGTTGGCACCCGGCGATAGATCAGGTCATCCCGGTGGCTATTCGCCGCTGGCGCAAGCGACCGTTGAAAAATTTCACGGGCCCCGAGTGGCGTCGGGCCCGCAATGCCCTGCGCAGGCAACAATACGATGCCGTGATTGATGCCCAGGGTCTGCTGAAGAGCGCTTTTATCGCCCGTCTGATAAAAGCGCCCCGTTACGGTATGGACAAACATTCGGCGCGTGAACGCCTGGCGACCCTGGCCTATCAGCACAAGATCCCAGTGCCGCGGGAGATGCATGCGGTGGAGCGCATCCGCCTGCTATTTGCCCGGGCGCTGGATTACCCGCTTCCTGCTGAGTCCGGGGACTATTGTGTACGGGAGGGTTTACGGGACGGTTTGCCGGACAAGCGGGCCCCCGCCGGCCAAGAGTTACCGCCGGGCCTGCTGTTTTTCCACGGCACGGCCAGGGCGGAAAAGCTGTGGCCCGAAGAGTACTGGATAGAGCTGGCGGCCCTGGCGGCGCAACAGGGCTACACGGTATGGCTGCCCTGGGGCAGCGAGAAAGAGCGGGAGCGCGCGCAGCGAATCGCCGGGCACCACAATGCCGGTCACTCTAATGACAGACACTCTTATGCAAGACCAAAGGGACAGGTGCAGGTATTACCGGAGCTGGACCTACGGGGATTGGCCGGCATGCTGTTGCAGGTTCGTGGCGCGGTGGCGGTGGATACCGGGCTGGGGCATCTCAGTGCGGCGCTGGATGTCCCCACGGTGTCCCTGTACGGGCCGACCCGCATCGGGCTGATCGGCGCGTATGGTCGCAACCAGGCGCACCTTCAGTCCCCCGTGGGTGCACAAGATACCAGGGATCCGCTGGCCATGATGCGCTCTATCACGGCAACCGCGGTATGGCGGGAATTACAGGCTATTCTGGCCGGTGCTACCCTTCCCAGAGTCCGGCGGTCCGCTGCGATTCAGCCCGGGAGCGACTGATCATGCGTCTCGCTCTTTTGTTGTACAAGTATTTCCCCTACGGGGGTTTGCAGCGGGATTTTCGGTGCTTTGTACAGGAACTGCAGCAGCGCGGTCACCAGTGCCGCGTGTATTACATTTCCTGGCAGGGTGAGTCCCTGGCGGGCGCGGATTTACGCCGGGTGCCAGCGTTCGCCATCAGCAACTATCGCCGCAATGAACGTTTTCTGCGCTGGGTACAGTCTGACCTGGCGCGAGATCCGGTGGACGGTGTCATCGGCTTTAACAAAATGCCCGGGTTGGACGTGTACTACGCCGCGGATCCCTGTTATCTCGACAAAGCCCTCACGGAGCGGGGCTGGTTGTACCGACAGGGGGCGCGCTACCGTCACTTTGCCGCCTGGGAGCGAGCTGTATTTGAAGTGGGTAATGACACCGATATTTTGCTGATTTCAGAAACCGAACGAGCCAAGTTTGAACAGCATTACCACACGCAGCCAGAGCGACTGCATCTGTTGCCGCCGGGTGTATCGCCGGACCGGCGTGCACCGCCCGATGCGCCCGCAAGACGCAAGGCCATGCGACAAAGTCTGGATCTCGAAGCACAGGAATTAGTGCTGTTATTGGTGGGCTCAGGATTTATCACCAAAGGCCTGGATCGGGCCATCCATACGGTTGCCAAGATGCGCGAGGCCCAGCCCAGTGTAAAGGTGCGCTTGCTGGTGGTCGGTCAGGATAATGAGCGGCAATTCAAGCGCCTCAGTAAGCGCCTGGATGTCACTGACCGCGTCACTTTCCTGGGCGGCAGGGATGATGTGGCGGATCTGATGCTGGGTGCCGATCTACTGATTCATCCGGCCCGGGCCGAAGCGGCGGGTGTCGTGTTATTGGAGGCTGTTGTCGCAGGCCTGCCGATAGTGGTTACCGATGTGTGTGGTTACGCGCATCATGTTGTGGCGGCCCGGGCAGGCATTGTGCTACCGGCCCCGTTCTCCCAGAAACAGCTGGACCGGGCGGTGATGCGCTACATCGATGGTGTTTTTCGTGCCGATTGTCGCAGCAGTGCCCTACTGTATAGTGAGATGATGGATCTTTATTCCATGCACAGTACCGGCGCCGATCTGATGGTGAATTGTATCCGGCAAAAGCTGGAGCGCGCCGATGACTGAATACTACCTGCGCAAGGATCTCGCTGCCGGCGAATTGGTGGCTGTACGGGAGGCGGCTAATTTACTGGACTGGGCCAGAGCCATTGCTGACAGCGCGCTGCCCCGGGACATCTACCGTAACAAGGAGGGCCGCAAGACACTGCGGTTCGAGCAGGGGGGACGGCGTTTTTTCCTGAAGCTGCACGCGGGAGTTGGTTGGGCGGAGATCGTCAAAAACCTGTTGCAGGGCCGCCTGCCTGTCGTGGGGGCCGCTAACGAATACCACGCGGTGCGGGCACTTGAGCGTATCGGAGTGGATACCCTTTCGGTGGCGGCCTATACCAGTACAGGGCGCAACCCGGCAGCCAAACAGTCGCTGCTGGTGACCGATGATCTGGTGGGCACGGTCAGCCTGGAGGACTACTGCGCCAACTGGGTCGGCGCGCCTCCGGAGCCCCGTGTCCGTATGCGTCTTATCCTGAAACTGGCGGACAGCGCACGGCGCATGCACGGTGCGGGTATCAACCACCGAGATTTTTACTTGTGTCATTTTCACCTGGACGAGAGCAGTCTGGCGGCGCAACCCGTGCGCTGTTACCTGATCGATTTGCATCGCGCACAAATAAGGGGCCGCACGCCGCGGCGCTGGCGAGTCAAGGACCTGGCGGGGCTGTATTTTTCTGCGATGAATTGCGGTTTGAAGCGTCGTGATCTGTGGCGTTTTATGCACCATTACAATGAGGGTGGTTTGCGTCAGGCGCTGGGTGAGGACGCCCGATTGTGGCGGTTGGTGGAGCGGCGGGCACGGCAACTGTACCGCAAGGGGCACGGTGCGCCGCCGCCGATAATTGGCGCTGTCGGGATGCAGGTAGATGCCTGATCGTACGCGGATTATCCGTGGCGATAGTTGGGGTGTCGCCCTGCATGACACGCTGGCGGCTTCATCAAACAATACAGCGGCCTGGATGCAACAGCATACGAACCTGTTGAAAAGCGATACCCATTGCCGGGTTGGTTTGCTGCGGCTGCGCCATGAGCAGTGTTATCTCAAACTGTACCGCTATAAATCCACCGGGCAAAAACTGTTGTTGCGGCTGGGCCGAGGGCGCCCCGTGCGCAGCTTCGATGTCGCCTGCAAACTGGCGGCAAACGAGGTGCCGGTGCCACGGCCGCGTGCCTGCCTGTTGGTTCCCGAGGGGGTATTGTTACTCACCGAGGGGATAGCCGATGGCAGGAATTTCAATGACCTGTGGCCAGAGCAACCGGTTCACGATAAGTTTCGACAGCTACTGCACGGTGCCGGTGAGTCCGTCGCGCGCCTACATCGGGCCGGCTACGCCCACGGTGATTGCAAGTGGAGCAACCTGCTGTGGACGGGTAGCCAATGCTATCTGGTCGATCTCGACGGGGTGGGTAAAGCGCCGATGGGCAGTGCGAAGCAGGCGCGGGATCTTGCACGGTTCACGCTTAACGCGGAGGAACTGGGTATTGGCCCCGAGCTGTATGAGCTGTTCCTGGAGAGTTATTTGCGGGGTATCGGCGGGTCTCGCAGCATGGCGATAGATCGTATGATGCCGGCCCTGCGCATGTTGCGCGACCGGCATCGGATTAAATACGGTGAGCGCGGACAGCACCTGCTGTAACGTTCTATCAATCGGTCATCCGCTTCAGATAGCGCCGCGACTTGAGGTAGATGCGCAGCGCCTTTTCCCACTCCTTGAAATACGCGCGGCGTTCCCGGTAGCGACAGGGATAGACAACGCTTTCTACGGTACGCAGCTCATCCAGCCAGCGCTTATCGGGCTCGTAGCCCAGACGCAGCAGATCATCCGCCAGGGTCGGGTGACGCCGGT